>NZ_KV812513.1:0-393 GCF_001813425.1 Corynebacterium sp. HMSC056E09 | reverse complement strand
TCCGCGCGCTCGGCGCTTCTGCTTCCGATGCTGCCGAACTAGCACGCCTTAACCAGGTGTACTTCGGACCCACCCGCTTCAGCGGCAAACAACGCAAAGCCCGCCACGCAGCCCTCACCCAACGCCACAGCCTCGGCACCCTCACACTCATCGAGTCCTACACCGCAAAAGTCAAGAAAACCCTCGACGCCTGGAACCTGCGAGTCAAACTCGCAGGAACACCCGCACACCGCATCCCCACCGTCGCCGCCACACGACTGAAAGAACTACGTTCCAAGCGCATAGCCAAACCAGGCGTGCGCATCACCTACCGTGCACAAGGCCCCAACACGCTCTCCATTACTGACGACGCCACCACCATCGCCAACATGCGCGGCGTACTCGAATCCACCA
>NZ_KV812512.1:0-387 GCF_001813425.1 Corynebacterium sp. HMSC056E09 | reverse complement strand
ACGTTCCTGATGGGCTGGTGTTTCACGCTGACCGCGGAACTCAATTTACCAGTGAGAAGCTCTGGGAGGTGTGCCGCAGCCTAGGCATTGCTCAGTCTGTGGGGCGTACCGGCGTGTGCTTCGATAACGCGATGGCCGAGTCGTTCTGGTCGACGCTTAAAACCGAATTCTATGACCGTAAGCATTGGGCGACCCGTGATGCCGCGCGTAAGGCTGTTGCCTACTGGATTGAAGTCGTCTACAACCGCCGGCGCCGGCACTCCGCACTCGGGATGGTCAGCCCCGTCGACTTCGAGAACCACGCCGGCTCAATCAACAGCAGAAAAGAAATAGCTGCCTAACCACTAGGTAGCTCCACTACGTGTCCACGATTTGCGGGCAACCCCA
>NZ_KV812511.1:183894-216401 GCF_001813425.1 Corynebacterium sp. HMSC056E09 | reverse complement strand
ACCCATCTAGGGTGTGTTGACAACAAACACAACAAAGACAATAAAATATCACTGTCGCTTGCGTCCACTACACAGTATCTGACACAACACCAGCAACCAGACGTTGCCCTAAGTGTTTGTCGGTGGCCTATAGCAGCAGGGAAACGCCCGGACCCATTCCGAACCCGGAAGCTAAGCCTGCTAACGCTGATGGTACTGCAACCGGGAGGTTGTGGGAGAGTAAGAAACCGCCGACACCAAACAACAAACAACAACTCAATACAACAAGCCCGCCACCTTTGAGCAACAACTCAACGGTGACGGGCTCCTTCGTCGTTTTCGCATACAACCTACAAGTACAAACCTGAAAACACAGACCTGCGTGCTGCACATCCACGTCTGCGCTTATGGACCGCAATGGATCCCTGCACCGTTCATACGCGCTATTTGTCCCAGGTGAAGCGTCCAGGGTCACTGACATCAATCTTCAGGTAGCGCCTTTTGCGACCGCCCAGTCGGACCCCTACCGGATATATATCCAGGGCTTTGAAATGCTGTCCTGCATCGCGCTGGTCGACGTAGTATCATGCGGCATCGCCAATCAGGCAGCCACAACCGCGAGTATGGAAGCGCAGAACCGGTTTCCTGGCGCCACATCACTCCGCAATGGAAAGGGCGATGCTTTTCGGCACTGCTTGTGGAATGCCCTGATGACGATGAGAATCGGTGCAGGTGCAGCTGAACGCATTGCTACTAACCACGAAACTGTCGCTCAGGGGCCAGCGGATGAGACCAACGTGGACTTGTATAACAATGCCCAAGGTCGATTTCTTGGATCTGCTTTCGCAAGTAGTGGCGACGAAGCTTCTGCTCTGAACCAGTGCGCCCTCTGGGCTAGAATTGGACTGCTATCTACACTTTCCTAGGAGAAGGGGGTTATGTTAATGAGACGCATGATGGCGCAGATAGGGCTCACTAGTATTGTTTCCCTATTACTCTCCTCTTGTAGTTTTGATGACCCATTGGCTTCTCATCTCGCGTCCGTAGGACGATCGGGACATGAAACCCCCGTTACTGAGTCCATCACACTGGAGGAACTCTACGGACCAGAGTGGACTGAGTTTTCGCTCGTGTGCCCATACACTCCGTATCAAACAGTCAAAGAAACACTTATGGCTGATGATCCCCCTGTTCCAGAACACGGCTTCTCCGATCATGAAAACTTCCTCTTTCTTAGAGGAAAGGGCGACAGCGAGAAATGGGTGAAGTTCTCTCGACAGGCTCTTGATCTGTGTTCTCCATCAAGTCCGTCTTCTTTAATCATGGAGTCAACGACAGTGGCTCTCAGTTTTTCTCTGGATAGTCCGGGTAGTGCTTGGATTCTCACCGGCTTGAACAAGTAGTCATATGGGCTCGCTGCCCGTTGAATCCAAGAAGCTGCAGTACACCCTGGACTGGTCAGATGCGGCCAAGATTGACTGGGGCACCATCATATTGTTTGGTTGCGGCATGATCTTCGGCGCTATGCTGGGCAGCTCCGGTCTAGCAGAAACTATCGGTTCCGGACTCAACAATATGTTGGGCGTATCTAGTGCCTTGGTCATCACTGCCATGGCGGTGTTGCTGGCCATCCTCATCTCTGAGACCACAAGTAATACCGCGGCGGCTGTCACTGTGCCGATTGTTGTTCCACTCGCCATGGCTGCGGGAGTGGACCCTGTTATCCGGCGATGGCCGCTTCCTTCGGCGCATCCTTTGGCTTTATGCTTCCAATTTCCACGCGGCAAAATGCCATCGTTTACGGCTCCGGCTGCGTTTCCATCGCGCGTATGATCCGCACAGGCGTCAGCTTCGACATAATCGGCGGCGCGCTGATTTTCTTCTTTCTCCCAACTGTTGCCGCCTTGGTAGGCATCGGATAGGGGATGAAGAAGACGTAGCTCTCGGCCGCCGTTATGACGGGTCGGGGGGCTAGCTCTGCAGGAAGGGGCTCTTCAATCGGCGCTATCGCTCAACGTTCAGCCCGGCACTCAACCGATCAATCCGAGCCCTTGTGCACTCGATGCCGCCATGTAGACTCCCACAATTGCCGCGATCCACAGCAACGTCACTTTCGCTTCATACTCCAGCCGACGGATGGCGCGCTCCAGACGAGGAAAGATAGCCGGCCCCGCTGCGCCTGCAATGGCAGCCATAAGAGTTGCCGGTAGGACCGTGATGATGCAGTACCCCGCAATAAGCGCGACCTTGCCGCTAAACCCGAAAGACATAGACTGGATAATTCCCATTGCGCCCAGGTAAGGCAACATCGTCGCAGCCTCGACGACGGCAGCACCTAGCGCAAGCCCCACCATGCCGGTCGCACTCAGTGACGCGCCCCGTGCAAGGCGAGAAGCCCGACTCTTTGGTACTTCTGGGCCGGCGGTCTGCGCGGCTGCGGGCTTTTTTGGGTTTGGTGAGAACGCACCGAAGATGAAAAGCCCCGCGCCCAGTACAAGAGTCACCCACCGGAACCAATCAGTCTCGCTTACGCCAGAAAGTCTCGATACTGCTGCATCGAACCCTAATAGAAGCGCAATACCAAGGCCGCAGTAGGCCGTGGCGATCGTAGCGAGATAGGTGCCCAATAGGCCTAAACGTACTCGTCGCCAGATAACAATCAGTGCAATAGGAATGACAAGGGTTCCTGCACTCAAACTATCTACGAGTGCAAGGCCAGCAAGGGGAAGGAAGTCTGACATGGAATTCTCCAGTAGTCGGGTGTTTGCGGGGAGTTTGACCTTAGATTCGCAAGAGGCCTCAATCCAGCGTCGTACGTTCGTATTAATCGCGGGCTTGGTACGATTGTACGAGGCGCAATGCGCGAGTGCAACTACACTTATGAATGGCTCATCGCATCTGAGCTACGCAAGATTGGAGCTCCATGTCCGTTGATCGCAACACACCCATCACCGGCACCGCCGCAATGATCGCTGATGCTGCTATTCGAGTGATGGTCAGCCAGGGCCTCGATGCCCTGAGCGTGCGCAATGTCGCCACTGAAGCTGGCGTCGCACCTGGGACTGTCCAGTACCAGATGGGTAAACGGGACGACATCATCGCGAAAGCTTTTGTCAGGTCGTTGCAGCGTCAGGAGTCGCGGGCCCTTACACAAACCGATGCGACGGATTTTCACGCGGCCTTCCACAGTCGTCTTGCTGAACTTTTGCCAATTGGACCTGTCCAGCGCGAGGATTCCGCTGTGTGGGTCATAGTGGGAGCTGCTGCCTCGACGCGTGAATGGCTGGCTGACTTATACGACGCCGAGGTGACGAAGTTTCGGGCGCGCGTTTCTGAAGGTCTCGAAGCAGCGCAACGTTTCGGAAAATTGGCCCGAGGGCTGTCGCCTGAGCAAGGTGCTCGTCTTGTCACTGCACTGGTCAACGGGCTGACGATCGACTACCTCAATGCTCCTGTGGACTCGTCGAAGCAGTTGCTGGCAGACCTTGCTTCGGGACTCGCGCTGATTGTAGAACCCGGTTCTCCTAAAGGCCAGAACGGAATGTAGGGGGCTGAAAGCCGTTAAAGACAAGAATGTGCAGGACAGAAGGGGCAAGCTTAGGAGCCTGAATTCTTAGGACTCTGCAGTTAGACGCCGCACGGCTTCGCGAATGACCTCGGGACGCTTGCAGAAGGCAAAGCGAACCTTGGACTTCCACGGCTCTGGGTTGTCCGTGAAGGCGGCCAGCGGGATGGCTGCCACACCCTTTGTTGCGGGCAGCTGCATGCAGAAGTCCACGCCGGTCATTCCGGTGGGGGAGACATCGGCAACCACGTAGTAGGTGCCGCCGGTGTCGTGGACGTGGAAGCCCAACTGTTCTAGCCCTTCCACTAGGATGCCGCGGCACTCTGCAAGCTCAGACACCATGCCATCCAGCCATTCTTGTTCATAGCGCAGGGCATGTGCCACGGCGGGCTGGAAGGGCGTGGTGGAGACGAAGGTGGTGAACTGCTTGGCTTTGATGACGCCGTCGAGAAGCTTAGGCTCCGCAATGGCCCAGCCGGTCTTCCACCCGGTGCAGTTGAAGGATTTGGCGGCAGAAGACACCGTGACGGTGCGCTCGGCCATCCCCGGCAGGGAGGCGATGCTGACGTGCTCGGCGGTGCCGAAGGTGAGGTTTTCGTAGACCTCGTCAGCTAACACAAGGAGGTCCTTCTCCACGCAGAGCTCGGCAAGCTCGGTGAGCGCCTCGCGGGAGAAGACCGAGCCGGTCGGGTTGTGCGGGGTGTTGATGATGACCATGGCGGTCTTGTCCGTCACGGCAGCACGTACCGCAGCAACGTCGATGTCCCAGCTGTTGCCGGATTCCTTCAAGGGGACGGCGATGCGGGTGGCGTCGGCAAGCGCGATGGCGGCGATATAGGCGTCGTAATAAGGCTCGAGGACGATGACCTCCTGGCCGGGCTCCACGAGGCCTAGGACGGTGGCGGTGATGGCCTCGGTAGCACCGGCGGTGACCACGACGTGATCCTGCGGCACGGAGTAGGTCTCCGCGATGGCGTCGACCAGTTCTGGGACCCCGCGTAGGGGAGCGTATTGGTTGTTGCCGCCGGCGATATTCTCCTGGGCAATCTCCAGCATGCGCCGTGGGCCATCGCTATCGGGGAAGCCCTGGCCCAAGTTCACCGCGTCATGCTCCACGGCAAGCGCGGTCATGGTGGCAAAGATGGTTTCGCCAAATTCTTGAAGCCTGTGAACAGTCATTTACAGCACCAACAGATCGTACTTCGTAGCCTTGACGTCAGTCAGACGCTTGCGTGCGCGCTCCAGGCGCTGCCACTGATCCTCCGGAATGGACTTGCGTGCAATCGTCACGGTCTCCGCGTCCGGGGTGCCCCAGGCAATTGGCATCGGGGTGATCTGCTGCCAATGGTCTTTATCGCTGCTGCTGCGCTGGCCGGAAACAGCGGCCACCGGGACCTTAGTTCCCACGGTGCGCTTGATGCCTGGAATGCTCGTGACCGTGCGCAGGCATGCGCCCCACCGCGGCGGCACCTTCGGGTCAACATTGGTGTTCACCAAGGCCATGAGGACCATGTCGCGCTCGTTGACCTCCGCTACGACGGCCGGGGCAAGCGGATAAGAATCATAGAGCTTTTGCGCCGTGCCGACCTTGCGCGAGGCCATGATGCCAACAACGGCGCAAAAGATTCCGAAGAGCACCATGCCGACGGCCAGCGTGATGCGCCAGACGGCATCCATGCCCAAGTAAACGGCGAGGGCACCGAGGATAAGAACCAAGCCCATGATGAGGCCGGAATTGCGCAGGCGCGAGGAATCCCGCAGGAGCTCGTTGTTCTTCTTGGCAAAGTCTTCGTTGACGTCAAACTTGAAAATCTTCATCAGCTCACAAGTCTACTTCGTCCACCAGCCGGTAGGCATAACCTTGCTCGGCCAAAAACCGCTGTCGGTGCATAGCATATTCCGCGTCGATCGATTCGCGCGCCACCAACGTGTAGAAGGTTGCTTCCTGACCATCCTTCTTAGGACGCAGCAGGCGGCCCAAACGCTGGGCCTCCTCCTGACGGGAGCCGAAGGTGCCGGAAACCTGGATGGCCAGGGCGGCTTCGGGGAGATCGATGGAGAAGTTCGCGACTTTGGAGACCACCAGGGTAGGAAGCTCGCCTTCGCGGAATTGCTGGAAGAGCTTTTCGCGTTTGGCGGTGGAGGTCTTGCCGTCGATGACGGGCGCGCCTAGGTGCTCACCGAGCTCCTCCAGCTGGTCCACGTAGGCGCCGATGATGAGCGCCTGCTGACCTGCATGCTTCTTTAGCAGCTTGTCGACGGCCCGCAGCTTAGCGCTTGCCGACGCCGCAATCCTATACCTCTCCCGCGCCTGTGCCGTGGCATAGAGCAGGCGCTCCTCCTGCGTCATGTCCACGCGCACCTCGACGCAGTCCGCGGTGGCGATGTAGCCGGCGGATTCCAGCTCCTTCCACGGCGCGTCATAGCGCTTGGGACCGATGAGCGAAAAGACATCGCCTTCGCGGCCGTCCTCGCGGATGAGTGTGGCGGTCAGTCCTAAGCGGCGGCGCGATTGTAGGTCGGAGGTCATTCGGAAAACTGGGGCCGGCAGGAGGTGCACTTCGTCGTAGATGATGAGGCCCCAGTCGTGGGAATCGAAGAGCTCGAGTGCACGGTATTCGCCCTTGGTCTTGCGGGTGACCACCTGGTAGGTGGCGATGGTAATCGGCTTGATTTCCTTTTTCTCCCCCGAGTACTCACCGATCTCCTCTGGCGTGAGGCTGGTGCGCCGCAGCAGCTCATCGCGCCACTGGCGCCCGGCCACGGTGTTGGTCACGAGGATGAGCGTGGTGGCCTGTGCTTTGGCCATGGCGGCAGCACCCACGATGGTTTTGCCCGCGCCACAGGGCAGGACCACGATGCCGGAGCCACCGGACCAGAAGGAATCGGCGGCATACTGCTGATAATCCCGAAGCTCCCAGTCCACCTCCTCGGTGCTCAGCGCGATGGGATGGGATTCGCCGTCGACATAGCCGGCGCGGTCATCGGCGGGCCAGCTGGCTTTGAGCAGCTCTTGTTTGAGCCGCCCGCGAGCGGAGGGCGGCACGGCGATGGTGTTGTCATCAATGCGCGGGCCCAGAAGTTCGCTGACTTTTTTGGTGCGCGTGAGCTCCTCCAGGATGACGGGCTCGTCCGATTCGAGGATGAGACCGTGGGCTGGGTGGGCCAACAGGCGCACGCGGCCGTAGCGCGACATGGTCTCGGCGACGTCGATCAGCAGCGCCTGCGGCACCGGGAAGCGGGAGTAGTTCTCCAGAACGTCGACGACTTGCTCGGCATCGTGCCCGGCGGCGCGCGCATTCCACAGGGCTAGCGGGGTGATGCGATAGGTGTGAATGTGCTCGGGCGCGCGCTCCAGCTCAGCAAAAGGCGCGAGTGCTGCGCGAGCTTCGTTGGCTTGGGGGTGATCCACCTCGAGGAGGACGGTCTTGTCCGATTGGACGATGAGCGGTCCGGGCATGATGGGGCCTTTCTACTCTGTGCGTCAGGGAGGGACTTAATCCCTGTCGGCGAAGCGGACGGAGGAAATGCGGTGAACCGGGAAACGCACGGGCTTTCCTGCGGTGCCTAGAGCATCAATGTAGCCGCCCTCTACTGATAATGGCTTCACGGTTACGGTGCGGAGATCGCCGCTTTTATCGGCATAGGAAATCACGATATCGGCGTGGAAGCGCGCGGCGGCGCGGGCCAGAGTGAGC
Source organism: Corynebacterium sp. HMSC056E09 (assembly GCF_001813425.1). Lineage (NCBI taxonomy): Bacteria > Bacillati > Actinomycetota > Actinomycetes > Mycobacteriales > Corynebacteriaceae > Corynebacterium > Corynebacterium sp. HMSC056E09. The sequence goes on along the minus strand of NZ_KV812511.1, from coordinate 209,159 downwards.
GGATCTGGCTCCTCTTCCTGGTGTTGGCTCGGATCCTGCGCTGACTTCTGCAAAGCCTGAAGCGCCTGCTCCACCGAGGCGGGCTCGCGCTTGCGCGGCTTCGTGCGGGGCGTGGGCAAAAGGTAGGGCTCGGGGGCGACGGTAAGGGAAGCGCCGGATTCATCCTCTGGGGTGGGGGATAGGCCCTTCGCTCGCAGCTTCTCCAGCAACTCGCCCACGCGCAGCTGCGATACCGCGACGGTGGGCGCGAGCAGGCGCAGACCGGGAACGGATGCGACAGCAAGCTCCAGGAGCGCGGGGTCCTCGCTGCGAAGGTATGAGAGCGCCGGCCCGCTGCGGAGGGTGCCATGGCGCTTGGCGACGTCCCCGATGGCAAATTCCAACGCCTGCGGCACGCCCGTCGGGCAATGCTTTTCCAAAAAGTCGGTCATTTCCTGGGCGGTCAGACCCTGGTCCATGCCACGGCGAATGGTGGACTCGCTGATGCGGTACACGCTGGCCAAGCCTGGGGATTCGAGGTCAGCCATGGAGGCGAGGGTGCGGTGCGTGTCTGGCTCAAGGGGGCCGGGCACGAGGACGGTGAGATCTTGTTGGATGATGAATTCGCTGACGGTATCGGGGACGAGGCTGGCGGCCGCGGCGGAATCAGCCAGCACACTGGTAGCTTTGCCCAGCGCAATGGCACCGATCCATTCGGCTTCGGCGCGCAGATTCTCAATGGTCAGCGTGCGCGTGTGGCTGGCAAAGAGAGGGGAGCGAAAGCGCAGATCCTCCCAAAACTCTTCGTTGTTCAGCGCGACGGCGGAGTGAGCGTAGACACCCAGGACGAAGCTACGGAAGCGCGGCAGGCGGCGCACTGCGCTGTCGTCTGCGAGCACCCGAGTATCGCTCCATGTGGCCCAGGGGGAGGTACGCCAGGCGTCGAGAAGAATGCGCCACTTCTCCCCGAGATCGGCCTCGAGCCAGTCCTGGGAGCCGGTGGTGGGGGCGAGGAAATGGCCCTCTAAGCCATCAGGTTCGCCGCGGTGGAGAAGCCGGGCGTGGTGTCCTAGAGCAATAAGCCGCCCGACTTCTTCTTTATCCAAGTCGAGGTCCTTCGCCAACTGGTTGAGCGGGCGAACGCCCACCGAAGAATCCTTGAGCAGCGCGACCGGGTGGCTACCGAGCAACTCGATGAGCCTCTCCATGCCACGCACGGCCTCGAGGCCCGCCGCGGCACCGGCGTCGTCTGCCTTTGAATCCGGTTCCGGGGTGCCGGCGCGGCCCGAGGGAGCGGTGGGAATGGGCGGGGTGGCGTCCCCAACCAGTGCACGGGCAAGTGCGCGCGGCAGGCGTACCGAGTGGGCATTGATGCGCTCCAGGAAACCTTTGGCCAGCAGGCGCTTGGCGGGGTCGTCAGAGTTGATATCCGGCTCGGTGTCAGTGGTGTATCCCACGCCATCGCCCTTGGCCAAAGCGTCGAGGATGTGGCGCTCTTCTGGAGTGAGCGCTTCGATGTCTTGTGCGTCGAACTCGACTTGATTGCGCAGCGACCATCCGGTGGGAAGCGAGCCCATCACCGCGGTGACGATGCGTACCTGCGGTGCGTCACCGAAGACGAGGCCGCGCTCCTTGAGCTGTTTCGTGATTGTGGGGTTGGTGTCTTCCACCATGTCGACCTCGCCGCCGCGTTGTGCGATGTCCTCCAAGGCAGCGAGCTGCTCGGCGTTGCTTGCCGCCAAGGCATCCGCGACATGCATCGGAAGTGTCAGGCGCGAGGCCAGCGCGTCGAAGTCCCTCGGCGCGGGGGAGAGAACATCGCTGCGGTTGCTCAGCAGGGCGCGTAAGTCTTCAGCGGGTAGTTGGCTGAGCCATTCGCGGTAGCTCTCGGTGACGTGGGCGCGGTTTGAGGGGGAGGTCATGATGGCCATCAAGTTTAGTAGGCGGGGGAGGGATGGGGCCCTCGTTGGGTGATTAAGTTACTTTTCGGCGCAGGGTTTGGAATAATAAGGAGCATGTCGAATGAGAACAAAGGCTTCGTATCCCCGGCTTGGCCGAAGAACAGCCCCCGCGAGCACGTCATTACTGAGATCACTGCACCGTTTGCTGGCGCATCCAGCCCGTATGGTGACGATCTGATTCTGCCGATGCCGGCAGAGAAGCTGAACTACGTACACCCGTACACCCGCATCAACCGCTAAGTTGGCGCGCAGAAATCTGCGCTTCACTTAGCGAATGTGCTGAGCCTGACTGGCCTGCTTTCAGCCCCTCCGAGAATGTTCTCCTCGGTGGGGCTATACGTGTTTGTAATGTACTTGCGCCTCAACTAGTCGGCACGGGAACTAGTCGGCACGGGCTTGGGCTTTAAAGCCGTCGAGCAGCGTATCGATGAGCTGGGCTTGTATACCTGATAGGTAGTCGGTGCTCACTGGCGTTCTGGGCAGCGGGCGGGTGATGAGACCGATGCCGATGTGAAGTTCGAGTGGGGTGAGGGACTCGGGGCAGAGGCCTGCTTGCCGCGCGAGTTCGATCATCGGTTGGTAGATCGATTTCAGTTCTGCTGTGCGATGGGCAGCGATCTTCTGCGCGTCATCGTCTGAGAACGCAGCAGTGTTCATTTCGGCTAACGCAGCTTGAACAACGGCGGCGAAGTTAAGGCCGGCGATGCGATGAATGATATCGCGCCAGGTGCCTTCGGGGTCCTCGTCGAAGCCTTGCAGGTGGCTGTCCACCTCTTCCTTGATGTTCGCTACCTCCGCGCTGGTGATGGCAACGATGAGGGAGAGCCGCTCGGGGAAGTGGCGTGAGACCGTGGCGACGCCCACGCCAGCTTTCTTGGCGATTGAGCGCATGGATACGCCCGGTCCCTCGGTGATGAGCAGCTGCCTGGCTGCTGCGACGATGGCTTGCTTGTTTTCTGCTGCATCTTGTCTCACGGCTTGCATCATATCAAACGGAACACTATGCTCCACTTTGTAAGTGAAACATCCTGTTCCGTTTGGAGGCTATGTAATGTCAGCGGTGAAAAGTCGGGAAAGAAAGCAGCCATCGGTTGCTGTGAAATCGATAGCTGCCATCGTGGGGATCCCCATCGTTATCGGTCTCATGCTGTGGGCATTCTTGGCGCCCACCTTTGCATCCGGGCCAGCCGGAGTGCCGATTGCGGTCTCTGTACCGGAGCCCATGCTCGATGGCATCTCGCAGAAGATTGAGAGCGCGGCTGGGGATGAGGCCCCGGAGATCGTCGTGAAGCACGGCGAGGCGGAGGTGCGAGACGCGGTGCTACAGCGTGAGGCTGTTGGCGGCCTCGCTATCTCTCCTCAGGGCGCGAATGCTTTCACGGCCGCGGGAAATGGTGCTCCCTACGTTGCGATGGTTGACGGTCTTGCGAGCCAGCTCGAGGCTCAGGGGATGACCGTGGAGAAGCGGGAGCTGGCACCGACGACGAAGGAGGACCCGCAGGCAAGCGGCATTGCATTGCTTGGCCTTCCGCTAGCTTTTGGTGGCATTATTTCCGCTGTCATTGCCACCTTTGCATTCCGTGGTAAGAAGTGGATCAAGATGGGAGTGCTCGTTGGTATCGCGCTGGTGGGTGCGCTTATTGCTACGTGGATGCTGCACTCGGTTTATGGAACCCTCGGTGGCAGCTTCGCTGCCGAGTGGATGGCCATCGCAGCGGGTATCCTTGCGACTTCTGCGGTAACCGCCGGCCTCGCGGGAGTGATGGGGGCCGCGGGCATCGGAATCGGTGCTGTGGCGACCATCTTCCTGGCGAACCCGCTGTCGGGTCTGGCGACGGGACCATGGCTGCTTCCTGCCGGGTGGTCGACGCTGGGGCAGTGGATGCCCATCGGCGCGACGGGCCACTTGGTCCGTTCACTGTCCTTCTTTGATGGCAATGGTGCCGTCCATGCGTGGTGGGCACTGGGGCTGTGGATCGTTGTCGGTCTAGTGTTGCTGGCCTTCGATAGGTCGCGCGCTAAGGAAGACGTTGCCGTTGAGGAAAAGGTTTAAGCAAAACCAAAAGAGACTGGATGGAGGACACCATCCAGTCTCTTTTTATGTAGTTAGAGTTTTGCCTCGATGTGCCGTGCTTGCACGGCGCTGCGCGCTGCTTAGCGTGCAGCCAGAACCTGTGCCAGCGGGTCGATGACGTGGCGGTTGGCGGAGTAGAAGGCGTTGAAGTCGTGGCGGTTTGCCTTGTACTGCTCGGTGAAGGATGCCGGGATCGTCAGGCCGTACTGGGTGGCGGTGTCCTGGATGAGGGAGTAGAGGGCGTCGGAAGCCAGCTCATCGGTGGGCTCCTCAGCGGCCTCCTGAACGGCCTGCGGGGCGTCAGCCGGAGCCTCCGGAGCGGTCTTCTCCTCGGCCGGGGCTGCGGCTGCGCTTGCATCACGCGGGGTCGGGGCGGAGTTCAGGCCCAGGCTTGCGGAGCAAGCCGGCCATGCGCCCCAACCCTGCTGTGCCAGGGTGCGCTCAGCAACAACGATCTGCTGCTCGCGGGTTGCCAGGTTAGCGGTCGGAGCGAACTCGCCGCCGCCGTAGGCCTGCCAGGTCTGAGCGTTGAACTGCAGGCCGCCGTGGTAACCGTTGCCGGTGTTGATGGCCCAGTTGCCGCCGGACTCGCACTGCGCGAGGCGGTCCCAATCGGAATCCGGTGCAGCGGCAGCGTTCGGTGCCATGATGGCTGCGGCGGCGCCCACGGCAACGGTGGAGGCGGCAAACTTGGTGGCGATGGACTTGTTCTTAGCGGAGTGGCGTCCCATTAAAGTATTCCTTCTCTAGGTTGTTCTTGCTTTCTCGCGCCCAGATGATGCCCAGTCCGGCATAGTGTCTTGCAGTTGATGTTCATAGTCATGCACATCATGTGCGGCCGCCTAGTGGAAGCCCGGACTGTGTCTGGGGCGAGACTTCCACGGCCGGTGGCCGAAGTGCCTGTGGGAAAGAGTAGCGGTTTATAACGAAACAGTCACGTTAAATGCTCCAAAACGGTAACAATCATGGCAATTTATCTATGTTTCCCCTGTTCGCGGCGGCAATGTTAGCTACATCACGCATGTTATGGGTGTGGTTGATGGGGTGAACCCTGGGGCAAGTTTCTCTGGCGGAGCGTGGGGAGGTTAAGATGTATCTCTTTATAAGTTCCACGGATAGTTCCTCCGCGCGGCCGCTTCAGTATTAATTACGCCGCGCCTCCTCGTCCCGGAATGCTTGCGGCCTATAGGCCTGGCGCATGGCAGCGCCTAAGCTTTCATAAGAGGAGAGACGGAAAGAAAGTGAGTGAAGAACCATGCCTATCGGCAAAGTGAAGTGGTATGACGCGGACAAGGGCTTCGGCTTTGTCAGCAACCCCGGCGATGAAGACGTCTACGTTGGCCGCAACGTGCTGCCCAAGGGTGTTGATGAGCTGTATCAAGGCCAGCGAATCGAGTTCGACTTCGCTGCTGGCCGTCGCGGCCCGCAGGCGCTGCGCGTGAAGGTCCTTGATTCCCCGCGCCGCCGTACCCCGGCCCGCAAGCCGGAGGAGCTGTCGAGCATGCTTTCCGACGTCATGACGTTGCTCGAAACCCAAGTACAGCCTGTGCTGAGCCAGGGCCGCTACCCAGATCGCAAGACCGGCCGTCAGGTGGCGGAGATTCTGCGCGCTATTGCCAAGGACTTGGATAGCTAAGGGGCGGCCTACATTCGTAGGCCGATGACTGAAAAGTGCCCTAGTTGCCAAAAGCTAGGCTGATTTTTCAATGATCAGCCCTAAGTTTGGCAGCTAGGGCACTTTGTCGATCGGTGGGGCAGGGGCGCTACTTCTCAGCTGGCGCGTCGCCCGTGGCCTTGGACTCCTTGAGTTCTTCATCCGTCATGGTGGACAGGGACCACACCGTCTGCATCGGGGTTTCCTCGCCATTGGCATCGTGGCCAATCATGAGCGTGGAAATCTCCACCACCATCAGCTTGGGGCGCTCACCGGTGGAGGCCTCAATCGGCGGCACAGAGCCGGGGATATCCAGCGAGGTGGTCTCGTTGGCGCCGTGAGAGGTGCTGTCATTGGCGGCCGGGTCATCATAGATGGACAGCACGGACCACTCGTGGTTAGAGATGGCCTCGGGGATCTCCAACTTCAGGGTGTCATCGGGGCCCACCGTGAGGTTGGGAACCTCGCCTTCCTTGCAGTCGGTGCCAGGCTCGCAGACGCTATAGGGTGCAACGTCAAGGGTGTCGGAGCCCACCGTAGCCGTGATGGTGACGTCCTGTGGCTCGGGGCCCGGGCGGTCATTCCTCCACTTTTGGAACAGCACCACCGCCACGACGATGACCGCCACGGCGATGATGAGCACCAGAAACTGCAGCAGCGACTTCTTCCTTGCTTGCTTCACGGTAGCCATGGCTGAGAATCCTACTCGAAGCGCACCCGGTACAGCTCATCCCAGAGCTTGCCGGTGATCCAAAACTCGTCGGTGCCCGGGATTCGGGCAATGCCGTTGAGGACGGCGTTGGGATCCGTAGAAGGGGAATGGTTGAGGTTTGCGGTATCGATCACGGCGGTGACAGCGCCGGATTCCGGGTCAATGCGCAGGATATCCTCGCTCATCCAGACGTTGGCATAGACCGCACCATCGACGCACTCAAGCTCGTTGAGGTTATCCACGGGGGAGCCGTCGAGGGTGACTTCGGTGCGCGGGCCGAGCTCTGCGAAGGTCTTCGGATCCAGGTGACGCAGCTTGGCGGAGCCGTCGGACAGGATGAGTTCGGATCCCGCGTTGCACAGGCCCCAGCCCTCGCCGTCATAGCTAGCGCGGTCCAGTTCCTCGAAGGTGGCGGAATCCCGCAGGAAAGCTGTCCCGGATTTCCAGGTCAGCTGCCAGATGCCGGCGTCGGTCTGCGTGATTCCCTCGCCGAAGAATGAGCTTTCAAGCGAGGTTTCCTCTTGCGGGGCCTCTGCACCCGGGCTGAGGCGCAGCAGGCGGGACTTGCCGTTGAGCCCGGTGCCGATCAGCAGGTTGCCATCGGGGTCAACCTCCAGGCCCTGGGTAAAGGTATCGGGCGGCAGGGGTACGGTGTCCAGGACGGTAACGCCCAAGCGCTCTGGGGAGCGTGCGCTTGGCGACGTCCCACCGTCCCCCTTCGACGAGGAAGACGACGTCGAAGAGGCAGACGACACCGAAGAGGCAGGCGACACCGCGCGATCGCCTGCGGGTTGGGAGGAACACGACGTGAGCGGTGCGAGGAGAGCGCCGGCGGAGAGAGCTGCAGCGAGTGCGCGAGATGCGAGAGTGAGGTGCGGGAGGGCCATGACTGTCATTGTGCACTATGCCTTGGTGCGTGATTAATAATGGGAGGGTGACTCGCAAGAAAAAGATGCATTCCCCGCTTCTCGACTCGACCGCCGTCGACTTGGCGCGCCGGGCTGTGGAAGAGGTAGGTGAGGGGGACGTCGGCAAGCACCGCGGCGTTGCCGGAGTAGGCCGCAACGTGGCCACTCACCGTTTCGACGCCCACGTGCCGGGCTATCCGGGGTGGGAGTGGCATGCTGTCGTCGCCTGCGCGGAGGGCTCGCGCACACCGACCGTTAACGAGGTCGCGCTCGTTCCCGGCGGCCAGGCCCTCCAAGCACCCGAGTGGGTGCCCTATTCCGAGCGCCTGCGCCCAGGGGACCTTGGCCCGGGCGACCTCATGCCGCCCGCGCCCGATGACGAAAGGCTTGATGAAGGGAAGCTTTCCGAGGCAGGCCTCAAGGAAGCCAAAGAGCGCTGGCGCAAGAAGTATGGGCCTAATTCGGAGATGGCGGCGCAGGCGCAGCTGCAGTGCAAAACCTGTGCTTTCTATCTCGAGCTGATGCCTAATTATGGTGTCTGTGCCAATGAATACTCGGCGGATGGGAAAGTGGTGCACGCCACCTATGGCTGTGGTGCGCATTCCGGCACGACCATCCGTGAGGAGGGATCGGAGCAGGAGCGTCCCTTTGATGATGAGAAGCCGATCTTTTAAGAGGCTCGCCTTGCTCCCCGCACGCAGCAACGACGCAGCGTGCGGGGTTTGCGTTTTAGTACCTGGATGGAGCACCCTTAGCAGGTAAAACTTCATTTCTCTAGATAGAAGGGGCGCTCTCTCACGATGAACGCAGCTATCGATCGCTATTTCAAGATTTCCGAACGCGGATCCACCGTGGGAACCGAGGTCCGCGCCGGCGTGGTCTCGTTCTTCGCGATGGCCTACATCATCCTCCTCAACCCTCTCATCCTGGGCACGTCCGCTGACGCTGCCGGTACCACCCTGGGCATCCCGCAGGTCGCCGCCGCCACCGCACTGGTGGCCGGCGTCATGACCATCGCCTTCGGCATGATCGCCCGTTACCCATTCGCCATGGCTGCGGGCCTGGGTATGAACACCTTCGTCGCCGTGACGATGGTTTCCCTCAACGGCCTGGAATGGCGCGAGGCGATGGGCCTCGTCGTCATCGAAGGCATCATCATCGTCCTGCTGGCCATCTCTGGCTTCCGCCAGGCCGTTTTCGATGCCATCCCGGCCTCCATGAAGGCGGCGATGGGCGTGGGTATTGGTATGTTCATCGCGCTCATCGGTTTCGTGGATGGTCACTTTGTCACCCGCGTCCCGGATGCCGCGATGACCACAGTTCCGGTGAGCCTGGGCGTTAACGGTTCGATCGCTACGTGGCCGGCCTTCGTCTTCGTCGTGGGCCTGATTCTCTCCGCCTTCTTCGTCATCCGTCAGGTCCGCGGCGGACTGTTCATCGGCATCGTCATTACCACCATCATCGCCATGATCATTCAGGCGCTGACCGGTTCCGAGGACTGGGGCATGGCCACTCCGGAGGTGCCCAGTTCCTTGGGTGGTCTGCCGGATCTCTCGATTGTGGGCCAGGTCGATCCGATCAGCGCCTTTACCAAACTCGGCGTGGTCTCCACGGTCTTGCTGATCTTCACCCTGCTGCTCACCAACTTCTTCGACGCCATGGGCACCATGAACGGCCTGGGCAAGCAAGCCAACCTCGTGGACGAGAAGGGCAACCTTCCGAACATGAAGACCGCCCTGGTGGTTGAGGGCTTTGGCGCCGTTGCCGGTGGCGCCGGTTCGGTCTCCTCCAACACGGTGTTTGCGGATTCGGCGGCCGGCATTGGTGACGGTGCCCGCACCGGCCTGGCCAACGTGGTGACCGGTGTGATCTTCTTGCTGGCCATGTTCCTCACCCCGCTCTACGAGATCGTGCCCATTGAGGCAGCGGCCCCCGTCCTCGTCGTCGTGGGCGTGATGATGGCGGCACAGCTCAAGGACATCGAGTGGAACCGCATGGAGGAGGCCATTCCGGCCTTCCTCACCATCGTGGTCATGCCCTTTACTTACTCCATTGCTAACGGTATTGGTGTGGGCTTCATCGCTTATGCCCTGATGGCTACCTTTGCCGGCAAGGCCAAGAAGGTGCACTGGATCATGTGGCTCGTGGCCGCCCTCTTCGTGGTCTACTTCGCCATGGAGCCCATCAGCTCGCTGCTGGCATAGCCCGCCTGGGGAGAACACGTGGCCCTGTGCCTAAACTAGGGGCCATGCGTTTTGTCATCGATGACCCCACAGACCCTCGCCTGGACGATATCCGCGATCTCAAGCACGCGGACAAGTCCGGCGAGGGTTTCGTTTTTGGTGAGGGCCCACTGTGCGTGGAGCGCCTGCTGGCCTCACGATTCCCGGTGCGCTGCATCATCGGCTTTGAAGGAAAGCTCGACACGTTCCTAGCGAACCACGATGTTGGCGATTTTCCCGTCTATCAGGTCACTCGAGCAACGTTGGGGGAGGTCACCGGTTTCGACATGCACCGTGGGCTGGTTGCCGCGGCTGACCGCGCAGAGGCCTGGACCGTGGATGAAGTCATTGAGGGCGCTCGCACCTTGGCCATCATGGAAGGTGTGGGTGATCATGAGAACATCGGCTCGCTCTTCCGCAACGCCGCGGGCATGGATGTCGACGGCATCCTCTTAGGCTCGGGAGCTGCGGATCCGCTCTACCGGCGCTCGGTGCGCGTTTCCATGGGGCACGTGCTGCGTTTGCCCTGGGCTCGGTTCGATGGCGGCTTTACCACCTGGCAGCGCGGGCTGGAGAAGCTGCGCGACCAGGGCTTCAGGCTGGTGTCGCTGACCCCGCATCCGGACGCCGTGCATATCGCCGACGCCCTGGAGGGTGCGGATAAGTTGGCGCTGCTGGTTGGCGCGGAGGGCCCAGGCCTGACCGAGCATGCCATGCGCGCGACCGATGTGAGGGCGCGTATCCCCATGGCGGAGGGCACGGATTCCCTCAACGTGGCGACGTCGGCGGCCATTGCCTTCTACGAGCGCCAGCGCTCCCAGAGGCTCCGTGACGTCGACACCGCATAGCGGCGCACGAGTCCGCCGAGGTGCTTGGCGGTGCGGACAATCTCTTCGCCGGTGGATTCCGGCTCGAGGTCGTGCTCTTCGTAGTCGTCATAATCGTTGAGCCCCAGCTTCGCCACTGAGGTTGTGGCCACCTCAGCCACGGTGCGGCGCGGTGGGGGAGTATCGACCTTGGGCTCGGGGCGGCCGTCGGTGGCATAGCCCACGACGTCCACGTCTGGGCCGTCCTCGCCCACTTCGATGCCCAGCCAGAATTCCTGGGCAGCTTCGGTGATAGTGAGCGGCTCAAAGGGCAGGGCAATCCCACCTGCGGGCTCGTCCATCTCCCCGGCCCAGTAAGGTGCCTCAAAGGTTTCGGGCAGGCCATGATCCTCGTAGAGGTTAAAGCGCGTTCCACACAGGGAGCGGCGCAGGCGGCTGCCCGTCCAGTGCGCAAAGCCGGCATAGCCAGTCTCTGGGTTAGAGGTGAAGGCGTAAATCTCCTCTGCCGGCACGGCCTCGCGCAGGGTGCGGGAGAGCTGCGAGAGGATCAGCTGGTCATCATGGATGATGGTTTGCACGACGGCCACACCGGGGTAGCCGCCGATGTAGAACTCGCTCGCGCCGGGTTCGGCGGAACGGTTTAGGGGGAACTGCCCGATAGGCGTTACCGGTAGGGAGGGGTTGAGTTGAGCGAGAAACTTGCGGCCGAAACCGCGGTCAGCCTTGGGCTCTCCGCGGAGAACCTCGGCGGGATCGGCGGCGGTGACGTACCAGAGAGTGAGAACGGCGCTTTGGGTATCCACGGCAGGCTACTCGTTAATCGCGGGGGCGCTTGGTAGAGGAACGAACGCCGAGCAGCACATCCTCCCAGTGCGGGGTGACGGCCTTGCGGCGGCGCTTGGCAGGCTTGGGTTCCGGATCTGGGTTCTGGAGGAAGTCCTCATCTACGCCCGTTTCCTTCTCCTCCGGCTGTGCCGCCGCGCCCTCGTCGCGGGCATCTGCGTTTTCATCGGCGCCGGTTTCGGCGGGGTGCTCCCCACCGCGCGGGGAGGGAAGCACGGAAGGCTCGGCAGTGACGTCGGCCTCCGCCTCAGTGTTCTCATTTGCGTTGCCGGTGTAGGAAGACAGTTCCGTTACGCCGGGGGCTCCAGCGCGCGCGTCCTCGTTGACCTCTCGGCCCTCGGCGTAGTCACGCCCATCGATGGCTTCGTCATAGCGCTCGCCACGGCCCACGGAGGTCAGCGAACGCACCGGCTGCACGAAGTCCGGGTCCGTCAGGTCTGCGGCCACGGAATTGCGTGCCTCCACCGTGGCCGGGGAGGACATCGTCTGCTTGAAGGTCCACTCCGCTTCGTTGGCGGAAAGCCCCGTCTTCCACGTGATGCGCAGGATCCACGGTTCACCTTGATGGCGGTAGGCGTCCCATGTTGCCTCCGACAGCGAGTGCCCACGTGCGGCGAATGCGGTGGCCAGGATCTCCCACAGGGTGAGCTTGGCCGGGCCATCCTCGCGGATGGGGTGCGCCTGCTTGGCGACGTCCGCAATGCGCGCCCGCTCCAAAAGCACCGGGTGCGCAAAAGGCTCGATGCGGGATTCCGGAACGTCGAGCTCCTCGGCGATCTCAGCGGCGCTGGCACCGGCGCGGATGCGGGCTTGAATCTCATTGGGGCGCAGGCGGATTTCTTGCGCCTGCTGCGTGTGCTGAGTCTGCGGAGAGGAAGGGGAGCCACCAGAAGATGGCATCACGGTGTGCAAACCAGCAGAGCGCGAAGCCTGTGCAGAAGTGGGGGAGGAATCGTCGGTGGCGTTCCCGGCCTCGTGCGTGGTGTGGTCGGATGCCTCTTTCGCGGAGTCGGAGTCGGCGGAGTCGGCGGGAGCGAAAAGCTCGCGAAGCTCGTCGGTGACCTCGAGGAAGAACTCCTCACCATCCTCGGCCCGGAGGACGAGCGAGGTGTCAGTTGAGTCGCTGGGTGCGAGGAAAATCTCGCGCATGATGGCGCTCCTTAGCCTGGTAGCGGACATGTGATGAAATCCACTTTACCCAGAACATGCCCCGAACTCTGGCAAGAGCGCGGGGCATGTTGTATGACTCAACAAATAGGTGCAAACAAAGTTGTTGCGTGGTGCAAGGAGTGGCGGGCGAAGGCTATCGGTTGTCCAAAACGTAATCGATAGCCTTGGTGAGCTTGGTGACGTCCGCGGAGTCGATCGCCGGGAACAAGCCCACTCGCAGCTGGTTGCGGCCCAGCTTGCGGTAAGGCTCGACGTCGAGAATGCCGTTGGCGCGCAGCGTCGCGGCAACCGCAGCTGCGTCGACGGAGTCCTCGAAGTCGATGGTGCCCACCACGAGGGAACGTGCGGCAGGCTCGGCCACGAAGGGGGTGGTCTCCGGGCGGGACTCTGCCCAGTTGTACAGGATGGAGGAGTTCTCCGTGGTGCGCTTGACCATGCCGTCGAGGCCGCCGTTGGCGTTCATCCACTGCACCTGATTCTCCAGCATGAGCAGCGTGGCCACAGCTGGGGTGTTGTAGGTCTGGTTCTTGCGGGAGTTGTCCACGGCGGTCTGCAGGTTGAGGAAGGGTGGGATGAAGCGATCGGAAGAGTTAATCTTCTCGATGCGCTCGAGGGCTGCCGGGGACATGGCCGCCAGCCACAGGCCGCCGTCGGAAGCGAAGCACTTCTGCGGGGAGAAGTAGTAGACGTCGGCATCCGACATATTCACGGGCAGGCCGCCGGCGCCGGACGTGGCGTCGACGACGACGAGCTGCTCCGCGTTTTCGGGGTTGGGGCGGGTCACCGGAACCATGGCTCCAGTCGAAGTTTCGTTGTGGGCCCACGCGATGATGTCGGCGCCTTCGGCATCAGCTGCCTTCGGATCAGGTGCGGTGCCGACCTCGGCTTCGGTGACGAGCGGGGCGTCGAGCCAGGGGGCGGCGGCTGCGGCTTTAGCAAACTTAGAGGAGAATTCGCCGAAGCTGAGGTGGGCGGATTTCTTCTCAATCAGGCCGAAGGTCGCCGCGTCCCAAAACGCGGTGGCACCGCCAAGGGAGAGGACAATTTCATAGCCTTCTGGCAGGGAAAACAACTCGGAAAGCCCTTCGCGGATGGAACCGACGAGGTTCTTGACGGCTGGCTTGCGGTGCGAGGTGCCAATGATGGTGCTGGCACCCGCGGTGATTGCCTCAATTTGGGAGGGGCGGACCTTCGAGGGCCCGCAGCCAAAGCGGCCGTCGGTGGGGAGGAGATCTGCTGGCAGGACGAGTTCTGAGTTGCTCATGTGGGCAGTGTAGCCTAATTTCGTTCGCGCATTAGATACTTTGCCAGGATTGCCAATGTTGGCAGAGTCACAGGTTTTGCTAGAGTGTGAAGAGGTTTAGATCTGTCGCGCCGGCTGCGGTCGGCGTTGAACATTGAGGAAAGGAATATACGTGGCTTCTGAAAAGAACAAGGTTGTACTGCAGTACCCCGGCGGCGAGTACGAGATGGACATTAAGCAGTCCACGGAGGGTGACTCCGGCTTCGATATTGGCAAGCTCCGTAACGAGACCGGCCTAGTCACCTTTGACCCGGGCTATGCGTCTACCGGCTCTACCGAATCCAAGATCACCTTTATTAATGGTGAGGAAGGCATCCTCCGCCACCGCGGCTACGACATCGCGGACTTGGCTGAGAACGCCACCTTCAACGAGGTGTCTTACCTGTTGATCAAGGGCCACCTGCCCACCGAGGATGAGCTGTCCAAGTTCAACAACGAGATCCGTCACCACACCCTGTTGGATGAGGACTTCAAGGCAGCCTTCAACATCTTCCCGCGCAACGCGCACCCGATGGCTGTTCTAGCCTCCTCCCTCAACATTCTTTCCGCCTACTACCAGGACCAGCTCAACCCGCTGGATGAGGAGCAGCTGGATAAGGCAACCGTCCGCCTGCTGGCTAAGGTGCCGATGTTGGCCGCTTATGCTTACCGCGCATCGCAGGGTAAGCCCTACATGTACCCGGATAACAAGCTCAACGCGCGCGAGAACTTCCTGCGCATGATGTTTGGTTACCCGACTGAAGATTATGAGGTCGACCCGATCGTGGCCAAGGCTCTGGATAAGCTCCTTATCCTGCACGCTGACCACGAGCAGAACTGCTCCACCTCCACCGTCCGCATGATCGGCTCCGCTCAGGCCAACCTGTTCGTTGCTATCGCCGGTGGTATCAACGCCCTGTCCGGCCCGCTGCACGGTGGTGCTAACCAGGCTGTTCTGGAGATGCTCGAGGATATCCAGAACAACCACGGTGGTGACGCAACCGACTTCATGAACCGCGTGAAGAACAAGGAAAAGGGCGTTCGCCTCATGGGCTTCGGCCACCGCGTGTACAAGAACTACGACCCGCGCGCGGCCATCGTCAAGGACACCGCTCACGAGATCATCGATCACCTCGGTGGCGATCCGATGCTGGACCTGGCTATGAAGCTTGAGGAGATTGCGCTGAACGACGACTACTTCGTCTCCCGCAAGCTCTACCCGAACGTCGACTTCTACACCGGCCTGATCTACCGCGCCATGGGCTTCCCGACGGACTTCTTCACCGTCCTCTTTGCCATCGGCCGCCTGCCGGGCTGGATTGCTCAGTACCGCGAGCAGCTTGAGCTCAACACCAAGATCAACCGTCCGCGCCAGATCTACACCGGCGAGACCCTGCGTAAGGTCACCCCGCGTAGCGAGCGCTAAACGGTAGCCTGAACGGTGGTCTTTAACAGGCCGCCGTGGCTTGACGTATAGCCCATACGCTGGGTTTCTAGGGCCGAGCCTCTCATCTCCGCTTATACTGGGGAACGTTGTGGCTCGGCCCACGCGTATGCGGCCAGCAAAGAAGAAAGTAATCCAAGGAGGATAATCCCCAATGGAAAAGCCCGTAATTGAGCCGGCAACGGAGCCTGCTCCCCAGGACCTTGTCATCGAAGACATCGTGGTGGGTGACGGTGCCGAAGCCCAGCCGGGCGGCTTCGTTGAGGTCCACTACGTTGGTGTTGACTACGAGACGAACCAGGAGTTCGACTCTTCATGGGGTCGTGGCCAGTCCATCGAGTTCCCGCTGACTGGCCTCATCGCCGGCTGGCAGGAAGGAATCCCGGGTATGAAGGTGGGCGGCCGCCGCAAGCTGGTCATCCCGCCGGAGAAGGCCTACGGCCCGGCCGGTGGCGCACACCCGCTGTCGGGTCGCACGCTGACCTTCGTCATCGATCTCATTCGCGCCTAAAGGAAAGGGCTTAGCCCTTTCTGTTTCCCTCAATGACGCCCTGCCCGGCCGTGCGCTACTGCACGGCCGAGCAGGGCGTTTCGCGTGCGTAGGTTCGGATTAAAGCGCTGAGGAGCTATGCTTCGCCCCCACAGGGAGTTAAAGTGCGGCACAATGGGGGACATGAGTGTCCCACAAACCACGTTCAATGATGACCGCGAGATGCCGCTGATGGGTCTCGGAACCTACAAGCTGCGCGGAGAGGATCTCATCCGCTCCGTGCGTGAAGCCATCGATCTGGGCTACCGCCACTTCGATACTGCGACTCTGTACGAGAATGAAGAAGAACTTGGGCAGGCACTGAATGAGGCCATGAAGGCCGGTGACGTAACCCGGGATGAGCTGTTTATCACCAGCAAGGTCTGGCACGACCATCACGGTAAGGACAAGGTAGGCCAAGCCTTCCGTGAATCCTTGGACAAACTGCAGCTGGACTACCTTGACCTCTACCTCATCCACTGGCCGTGGCCGCAGGGTGGGCTCTATGTGGAGACGTTCGAGGAGATTGCCCGCATGCAGGGCATGGGTCAGATTGCGTCGATTGGCGTGGCCAACTTCTATGAGGAAACCTTGCAAACCCTGATTGATGAGACCGGTATCGTCCCGGTTCTCAACCAGGTGGAGCTGCACCCGGGCTTCACTCAGCCGGAGCTGCGCGAATTCCATGCCAAGCACGGCATCGTGACGGAGGCTTGGTCGCCGTTGGCGCGCGGCGTTGTGCTCAACAACCCGGTGGTTGAGTCCGTCGCCGAAAAGCATGGCATCACTGCCGGACAGGCGGTGTTGGCGTACCTGCTGAGCAAGGGGATTTCTGTTATCCCGAAGTCCAGCCGCCGGGAGCGCCTTGCAGAAAACTTCGCTGCCGCAGAGGTTGAGCTTACTTCCGAAGACGTAGCGGCTCTTGATGCGCTTGATGGCCAGGAAGGCTTTGGCCGTATGTTCAAGGACCCGCGAGAGTTCCCTGGCGCCTAAGCCGAAACACGTGGGGCGTAACCAAACGCCCGCGAGCGGTGGAGCCCGCCTTCAGCGCCTTGCTCTTTCTTTCTACATCGTTAGGGGAGAGGGGAGGACGCTGAAGGCGGGCTTTGTTGCGTACCCAGGGAAGTGGGAATCGTGAGGGGTGGGGGAGTGAAGATCTGTGAAAGACTCTGTGAAGTTTCGGTTTGCTAAATTAGATTCTTCCTTTGGAATCTCCTGTGGGGGTGCTAGCAGCGAGATAGAAATCCCTTGTAGTTGCAAGGGTAGGGGGTAGCGAAAGTGTATGTTATTAACTTTTCTTGGCAGGATTTACAACCTTGCAAGAGCGGTTAGGTAACTTACTGTGCAAGGCAAAACGTGATTGAAGACACTACCTCTTGTCTCTCACCGCGGTTTGTGGAGAAAAGACCCCTTGTAAGGAGAGCGACATGACTGACGCACCTGCTTCGATTAACTCGCGCCGCGAACCTACGCCGCAAGAGTTCATCGAGATGCGTGACAGCCCGCAGTTTGCCAAGCTGCGCAGCGCGTACCGCAAATTCACCTTCCCCATGACTGTGGCGTTCTTTGTGTGGTACGTCCTCTATGTGCTGGCTGCGGTCTTTGCCCCCAGCTTCATGGCCATAGAGCTTGGTGGCGGTTGGAACATTGGCCTTGTCTTTGGCCTCGCCCAGTTCTTGACAACCTTCATCATTACGTACATCTACGTCAACTACGCCAACAAGAACATCGAGCCGCAAGCAGCGGCCATTCGCCAGGAACTGGAGGGCTAAACAATGCAGACCATAACTTTGGCCGCAGCGGAATCCTCCGCCGGCAACCCGATTCTGAATATCTCAGTCTTCGCCGCCTTCCTCGTTGTCACCATGTACGTGGTGCTTCGCGCCGGCAAGTCCACGAAGGAAGCCTCTGACTTTTACACCGGCGGCGGTAGTTTCTCCGGCCGGCAGAACGGCCTTGCTATCTCTGGCGACTACCTGTCCGCCGCGTCCTTCCTGGGCATCGTCGGCGCCGTTGCGCTCAACGGCTACGATGGCTTCCTCTACTCGGTCGGCTTCTTCGTCGCCTGGCTCGTTGCGCTGATGCTCGTCGCGGAGCCGATGCGCAACGTTGGCCGCTTCACCATGGCGGACGTGTTGTCCTTCCGCCTTAAGCAGCGCCCGGTGCGCGTGGCAGCTGCGATTTCGACCCTGTTCGTGTCGCTGTTCTACCTCATCGCGCAGATGGCCGGCGCAGGTTCCCTCGTGGCCGTGCTCCTGAATATTCACGATTTCAAGTGGCAGGCCGTCGTCGTCGGCATCGTGGGCATCCTCATGATCGTTTACGTTCTTGTTGGCGGCATGAAGGGTACGACCTACGTGCAGATGATCAAGGCCGTGCTCCTGGTAACCGGCGTGGTCATCATGTGCATCCTCACCTTTGTCTTGTTGAAGGGGGGCTTCAGCGCACTCTTTACCCAGGCGATTGATATGCACGCTAATTCCGAAGCCATCAAGGAGGGCGGCTATGAAGCCTCCCAGATCATGGAGCCGGGCCTGAAGTACGGCAAGAACCTCACCACCAAACTCGACTTCATCTCCTTGGGCATCGCCCTCGTTCTCGGTGTTGGTGGCCTGCCGCACGTTCTCATGCGCTTCTACACGGTGCCGACCGCGACCGAGGCTCGCCGCTCCGTTACCTGGGCCATCGTCATCATCGGTGCCTTCTACCTCATGACTCTGGTTTTGGGCTACGGCGCTGCCGCCCTGGTTGGCCCGGACCGCATCCTCGCCGCACCGGGTGGTGCAAACTCCGCGGCACCGCTGCTGGCCCTGGAAATCGGTGGCTCCATCTTCATGGCGGTCATTTCTGCGGTGGCCTTCGCTACCGTTCTGGCTGTCGTCGCTGGCCTCGCCATTACTGCATCGGCCTCCATCGCGCACGACATCTACCACTCCGTTATCCGCAACGGCGAGTCCACCGAGGCTGAGCAGGTCCGCGTCTCCCAGATCACCGTGGTTGTCCTGGGCATCGTCGCCATCATTCTGGGCATTCTGGCCATGACCCAAAACGTTGCCTTCCTGGTGTCCTTGGCCTTCGCGGTTGCGGCATCCGCTAACCTGCCGACCATCCTGTACTCCCTGTACTGGCGTCGATTCAACACCGCGGGCGCTGTGGCATCGATGTACACCGGTGTTATTTCCTGCTTGGTACTCATCTTCCTGTCCCCGGCGGTATCCGGTTCCCCGACCTCGATGTTCCCGAATGCCGACTGGTCCATTTTCCCGCTGTCCTCCCCGGGCCTGGTCACTATCCCGCTGGCATTCTTCGCGGGCTGGATCGTCTCCATCATGACCCCGCCGGACAACCTGGAAGAGCTGTCCGCAGAGATGGAGGTTCGTTCCCTGACTGGTGTGGGTGTTGAGGCTCCGGTGGACCACTAAAACACCTAAAACGCTACGTTTCGGACGGTAGAGAGTAGACTCAGGTTCTGTGTTTTACTCTCAGCCTTCTCACAGGGCGGTGTCAGCGCGAGCTGGTGCCGCCCTTCTGGCGTGCGTGCTCGGAGCAGCGAGTCTCACTGCATGCTCACCAGCGTATGAAGAAGACTCCACGGCTGGCGGTTCAGCGCAGACCAGCGCAAGCAAGCCTGGTCCCATCACGCATAGGAAAGGACAGCTGCAGCTGGCAGCTGTCCCGGACTCGGTAGGTCAGTTCCTCAAAGGCGATGAGTCCAAGGCCATCACGTATTACCGCATTGAGACGGGCATGCACATGGGCTCGGCCACCGAACACCAGCCGCGCTATGCGCTGAGCCTGATCAAGCTCTACATCGCAACCTACGTACTGGAACGCGGGTCCTTCGAGGATAAATACGTAGCACTGGATATGATTTCTGATTCCTCCGATGAGAGCGCCGGGAAGCTCTTTGAGAAATACCCGCGGTCCATCGATTCAATAGCCAAGGAATACGGGCTGAAGTCTACGTCCGCGGGGGAGGACTGGGGCCATTCCATGACTTCTACCTATGACGTGGTGCGGTTCATTGTCCAGCTCATGGAAGATGATCCGACCCATCCGGTGCTGGTGGCGATGTCCCATGCCGATGCCGTCTCGGCCGACGGGTACCAGCAAGACTATGGAACCGCGAAATTGAGCGACGTCGTGGGCTCCAAATGGGGATGGTCGGACAGCAAGGACCGGCACTCCTCGGTGTCTTTCGGGGAGGACTTCGTTGTGGCTGCGTCCATCGAAGGCTCCGCCGAGGAGCTCACGTCCTACGTGCGCAAGGAGATTACCGGAAAGAACCTGGTGAAGGGCAACAACCTGAACAAGGAGGCGCTGGCCAACCCCAGTGCTGTTGCCACGCGCTTGGCGACGTCCACCGCTACCACCAGTGCGACCTCCACAACGTCCACGGCGGCGTCGCCAGCAGCAGCGTCCTCATCTGCGGAGCCGTCCTCCACTGCGTCCTCGCCGGCTTCGCGTTCTAAGGCTTCGGCTTCGAAGACGACTGCGGCGAGGTAGGGGACCGCGCTGCAGAAAGGCGTTTAGCCCATGGACTTGCGCACGGTGTTGAGGATATCCACCGCACCACGCATCTGGTCAGTGCTGATGGAGGAACCGGCGATGGTGATGCCATCACCGTTCATGCTGGAGCCGGGCCCGGTGGGATCCGGCAGAGAGATGTTGGGCAGCGGGATGTTATTCGGCGCCGCTGGGTTGTCCTGGGCCTTCGGTGGGTTAACCCCGCCGTTGCCCGGGGTCCACTGGCCCCAATCATTCGCGTAGACGGTGTTGATATCGCAGGTCACGCCGTCGATGGTGGCCTGGTTCTTGGCTTTCTGGTGGATGGTGGTGCGCGGGTGGATCTTGCCGCCCGAACCCCAATCGTGCATCCAGTAGAACTGGCCGATTCGGTCGGCAACGCACCAATCGATGACGTTGTAATTGCCGTATACGCCGGTCTGGTAGCCGGCCGCGCTCAGCGCTGTCGAGAAGGCCTTGAGGTAGGGGCGGATCTGGTTTTCATACTGGGCGCGGGTGGGGTTGTCATCGATGGCAATGTAGATGGGGCGGCCCGTTGGCCCGCCCGCGGCCTTGTGGATGGCGATGGCCTGCGGCGCGTGGATAGCAGCGCCCGCGGCGCCGTTGAGCCAGTCGGCGTTGTCGGCGCGGCCGAACTGGTAGATGGAGGCGGTCTTTAGGCCTGCTGCGGCGTTGGCCTTCGTCTCTGCCAGGGTGACGGGCTTGCCCTTCATCCACTCTGCGCCCGGACGGCGCTGGGAAACATAGCGGATGGTGCCAAGGTGGCCTGCCGCTTTGATGGCGCGGGCGGAAGGGACGCCGCCGGAGAAATCAACGATGGTGCCCACAGCTGGGCCTACGGCGAGCGCGGCGGGGGCGTGGCTGCCGATGGCACCGGCCGTGAGCGCGAGGGCGCCGGCTTTGATGAGGGAGCGGCGGGACAAAGACATGGTGGAGTTCTCCTAGCAGGGGTCAAGCGGGCTGATAAAGATGGGGGCGAAGAAAGTATCTGAAGTCACTTTAGTCACGATGGTCTAAAATTGCACCACAATTAGTATGGGTGGGTGCACAGGTGCGCCTCGCAGAGTTTTCGAGGCGTATGGGATCTTAAGGACGGAGGAGTGAGCATGGCCGAAGAGCTGAGAATGCGGTTTGTGCAGGGAGACAGCGTTGTCCGGCTTAATCACCAGCAGTTCAGCGATGCCGAGGTGCAAGCGGTTCTCCACGGCTACATTGAGAACTGTCGCCTGAATTCCCCGTGGATCCTCGATACCCGTAAAGAAGGCAACACCCTCGTGGTGGAGCATCTTTTCCCGGCGGAAGAATTCATTGAGGTCAATAGCGACCGCATGGATATCGATGCCGACTTCGTCGAGTCGCTGCCCCTGACGTATCCCATCGTGTTTGAAATCCGCTCTGGCTACCTGCGCATCCACAAGCCGCTCGCAGCCAGATACGGTGTGCTCCTCTCTGACTTCATTCGTGGCCTCTGGGAATTGTTGTTGCAAGGGCAGATGCACTACCTGTGGGACCATGGCTTTGCGCAGTGCGGCGGAGTGGGAACGATTCAGCTCAATGCCTATGGGCTGCTGGAGCCGGACGAGCCGCTCATTGGGTTCTATCGGGTAGACGTCGACATGCAGCACGAGGCCTGGGTGTACATCACCCCGCAAGGGCTCATTCTGGTTTTCGACGATGACGACGTCCTTGCCTTCGACAAAGTGGACATGCGCAATCCCTCGATTCCCTCTGGAGTCTTTTCTTTCAGCATGCTCAAGGCTGAGGTTGTTGGAACCGGTGGCGGCAAGACCATAAAAACCTCGTTGAGCCCAAAGGACCTCGGGGAACTGGACCAGGCTCGGACGGATATCCGCACCATGTTGTCCTCGCCACACCAAGGGCAGCCGCGCCGTATGGTGGATCCGAACCCGCTTCCCTGGATCGTGGTGGACGGCGAAGAGCTGGGCTATATGGCACAGGCGGATCTGGAGCGCTACCGCCGCCAGCGCTCCGATGCCGGGCACAACCCATTCGGGGATGGCTCCCACACTATGCAGCAAGCCATGGACAACCCCTTCGTTGAATCGTGGGAGGAGAACCCTTCGCGCGACGATAACCCTTTCGCTTAAAGCGCTCTAAAGGCGCTTAAAGCGGAGTGGGCTTAGGGCTGGGTCGTGCGGAACGTGACGTTGGTGGGGTTTTCTACCGTGCGGGAGACGGTGCAGTCCTTCTCGTGGGAGATGCGCACGAGGCGCTCCACCATGGACTGGGCCTGACGGCCGGCATCGGTATCGGGGAAGCGGAGGGAGAATTCCACGTTGACGTCGCTAAGCCTTGAGGCGCCGTCCTCGTTGACGCGGGTGCCTTCTACGTGGACGTCGAAAAGCTCCGGCTCCGTGCGCCGGGAGGTGACCACGTCGACGTCCACGGCCGAGCAGCCCGCCACGGCAGCGAGCAACAGCTCGACCGGACTTAGCAGTCCGTCGCCCGTGCCGAATTCGAGGGTCGCGCCCGCAGTGTTCGTGGCGCGGTAGCGACCGGTATCAACGCGGGTGACGTCGACGTTGTATTTCTTAGTGATATTGCTCATGAGCGTTCATCCTAGCGGCGGGTAATCATTTAAACGTGCGTTCATGCGGTCGTTACGTGAGGGAAAGCTATGGAGAATACATTTCTTATGTCTCTTTTGGCTTTATTCACTGTGATTGGAAGAACTATGGCTTCTCGCCGCCTGCTCGGCACCGTGGTCACCGCCTCGGTGGCCGGTACGTTCCTTATTGTCCCTGCTTCTGCCGATGAGTCGGTGGAAGGCCTAGGTTCGCGCTTCAGCATCGGTGTGCTGCCGGATACTCAGTTCTATTCCCGTTACTCCACCCCGGAAACCGGCAACCTGGCGCAAGCGCGCTACGGTAGCGAGCCTTTTAAGGCGCAGACCGAGTGGCTGGTGAAGAACCAGCAGGCGCTCAACATGGACTTCGCTACCCACCTCGGTGACGTGGTGGACCAGGCGGACGTCGAGGGGGAGTGGAAGGTTGCTGATGAGGCGATGAAGGTCCTCGATGATTCCGACCTGAACTACTCCATCTTGCCGGGCAACCACGACATGATTGAGGATAAGTCAGCGCACCCGTACGACGTCTACTTCAGTGCCGAGCGCGCCAAGACCGCCAACCCGGAAACCTTCCAAGAGCGCCACACCGCGGTCAACAATGACTCCGAGTACCACATTTTTGAGGCCGAGGGCCAGAAGTACCTGGTCCTGGCGCTGGGCTGGCGCGCGGATGATGCGGCTCTGGAGTGGGCGCAAGGCGTTCTCGATGCGCACCCGGACCTGCCGGTCATCCTCACCAGCCACGAGGTGCTCAACCTCGATGGTGCTGGCGAGGTTTTCTACTCCGATGACTATGGCCAGGGCCTGTGGGACAAGTTCATTAAGAAGAACGACCAGATCTTCTTGACCATGGGCGGCCACCACCACGGCGCGGGCTACCGCGTGGACAAGAACGATGCAGGCCACGACGTCATCGGCATCCTGCAGGACTACCAGATGGCTTACCAGGGCGGTAACGGTCTGCTCGGCGTGCTCGAGTTCGACCTGAGCGGCAATGAGCTGGAGATGACCGCCCTGTCCCCGTGGGTCGCGCAGAAACCAGCGAAGGAGCTCACGCAGTTCGACAAGCTCATCCTCGACGGCACAGGCGATAGCTATCACGTGCCGCTCAACTTCAAGGAGCGTTTCGCTGACTTCGCCCCGGACTGGACCATTGGCGATGAAAACGACCCGGACCTCGGTCAGAAGGCCCGCGACATCGCTGAGGAAGGCTACACCCCGTACACCATCCCGAAGGACCAGCTGCCGGAGGGCCCGAATGACTTCGTGAAGTCCGACAAGACCGTCTTCCACTGGCGCCCGGGGCAGACCAAGAACACGGACGGCAAGCAGCTTGCCGACGGCGACGTGGCCACCGAAGGCGCAGTCATTCCGGATGTCTTCGGTGCTGATGGTGCCGGTGACCTCGTTCGCGAGGGTGGTCCTTCCAACACGGGTGAGCGCATCACCTACACCAAGGACCACCACCCGTTGTCCTCTGATTCTGGCTCCCTCTACTGGTCCGACCCAGCTGGCAAGCTCGCGATGGCAGAGTTTCGGTCCAAGGAAGGCGCGGAGATCAACAAGGTCGATACCTCCGAGGGCTACACCTTTGAGTCCTTCGTGAAGATTCCGAAGGACTTCAACGGCTCTGAGCACGGCTGGGGGAGTGCGCTCTCCCGCGACTCCAGCATCGCCGAGCTTGTCGACGGATCCGAGGACACCGACCCCACCGTCATGTTCGGCATTTCTAACCTCCGTGAGCTGCGCTGGTGGGCGGAACCGAAGGAAGGCGAAGGTTCGACTGTCTGGTCCCACGAGGTTCCCACCGAGGAGTGGATGCACATCGCCGTAGTCAACAAGCCGGATTCCGACACCGTAGAGATGTTCATCAACGGTGCACCCATCCTGCGCAACGCCAAGGGTGCTGAAGGCCTCCTCCCGCGCGACCTGCAGTGGGTTATGGGCGCTGGCTTTGATAGCCGCAAGCCGCAGGACCCGTGGTACGGCTGGATTGGTGAGACCCGCCTGACCCAGGGCGTTCTGGACTCCGACGAGTGGCTCACCGCGCGCCCGGCCGTGAAGGAGGAAGAGCCGTCGAGCTCCACTACGACGCCTACCGAGCCGACCAAGCCTTCTAAGCCGACCAACACGAAGGAGCCTTCTGCCGACGATATGGCTGCGGCCTTCTTCGCAGGCTCCAGCCGTGGCGCGAAGGTTATCCTCCCCATCATCGCCGTCATTGCAGTCGTCGGCGGTGCCGCCTACGGCCTCATCCCGACCATCAACCGCATCTTCGGTCTTAACATCCCGCAGCCGAAGCTGCCGCAGATCCCGGGTCTGAACTAGTTACCGTTCACCCTCCGTCCCCCGACTCACATTGAGGCGGGGGTTTTCTATTGTGATGGCCCTGGGCGGATTTTAGCGGGTTAAGGGTCAAAATGTGTGTCTGGCTCGGCGTGTCGCTGGGGTTAGATTTGGCCTTTTTGGATGCCGATTGAGTGGGTGTACTCGGTGTCGATACCGTTGTCGTAGAGGGCTGGTCGTCCTGTTTCGTGGTCGGC
>NZ_KV812511.1:0-183794 GCF_001813425.1 Corynebacterium sp. HMSC056E09 | reverse complement strand
TGGTCGTCCTGTTTCGTGGTCGGCTTGGTTCTCGGTGTGGGTCAGGATGGATACTTTGGCGAGTTGGTCCTGGCCCCAGTGGGACTGTCTGGCGATGCGTAGTGGATCGTCGGGCAGTTCTGTTTTTAGGTACAGCCACCAGTCCAGCATTTTGCGCTGGTGTTCATTTGTTCTGCCCCGGTGAGCACGCGCAATCTCTTTCAGGCGAGCGTTAATCCCGCCTTCAAGACTGTTGGTCGTAGATTTGATGCGGGCAGGTTCTAAGACGCCTTTAGGTTGATTGATGTAGACAAAGAGCATGCCTTGGCGCCATAGATGGTTCAGACTGTTGTAGGCCTTTCGCACGTTGGAATGTGTCCATACCCATGTCCAATTTCCTGTATCAGGGTCTTTAACCCTGGTCCTCTCGTCCATCCACCTGCGGTAGACAGTGTTGAAGTTATGGAGCAATACACCCCAGTCAGCTACCTCACGCGCAGGGATTTTTCGTTTTGGTTGATGCGCTTAGATAGCACCTGGGTGCCGTCGATATCTAAGACGCAAGCGTGGTGAAAGTATTTACCGACGTCCATGCCGATGACATAGTCGTAGGTCATGCCAGACCTCCTAGCGAATTGAATGAGTATGGGACTTATTTCATCGCTGGTGGTCGGACATACTTCACGCTGGCATTCACATTACTTTGAGACCTCGCACATTCTGTGCGGGTCAGGTTCCTATTAGCAGTCTGGAGTATGCCACTGCCTTCGGCGGCATCACCCCCCGGATCATTTTCAGACAGGGGCGGGAACAAGCCATACCGAAGCCAGCGACTAGTTCCACTGCCCCAAGGCAGAAGGAACGCAGACAAACATAACCTGCCCCAGCATGGGGCTAGGAGTACGAATCCTGAGTTCCTTCAAGCGGAACTGCCAACAACGTAATGGGGGAGAAGGGTGCCCCCGCAAACAACGCCGATCTCGGTGCCCGCGTTAATCGCGTCCCGAACTGATTTTCCACCCGCGTGCTGCTTTGCGTTGCTGCCAGAAGTGACGGTAGATACCGGGGACATCGGAAAGCTCAGAATGCGTGCCCAGCTGGCTGACTTGCCCGTGTTCATCCAAGACTACGATTTGATCAGCAGATTTGATTGTATCCAGCTTATGGGCGATGACAATAAAAGTAGATTGCTCCCGTAGCTCGTCCATCGCAGCAAGAATGTTTGCCTCATTTTCTGCATCGAGCGCGGAGGTAGCCTCATCAAAGAGTACAATCGGCGCTTGCTTGAGAAGCGCGCGAGCTACAGATACGCGCTGGCGTTCACCACCGGATAGAAGCCGACCGCCTTCACCAACAGGAGTATGCCACCCTAGGCGGTTGGCAATAGAAGTCACGCCTGAAAGATCAGCTGCGCGGAAGACTTCCTCATCGGAGGCGTCGGGACGACCAACGCGGATATTAGCGATTAACGAGTCGTCGAAGAGGTAGACATCCTGAAAAACCATGGACAGTCTGGACATTAACTGTTCGGTTCCAAGCTCGCGGATATCTACGCCGTCAACCATCACCGCCCCGGAATCTACATCCCAGAATCGCGAAATAAGGCGCGCAATTGTGGTCTTTCCGGAGCCAGAAGGACCGACAATGGCGGTAACGGTGCCTGGTCGAGCATGGAAAGCGATATCTACCAATACTGGTTTATCGCCGTATCCAAACGTGACATTACGCAGCTCTACACTTCCCGAACCATCGCCTGGGCGCGGAGTAGTGGGTTCCGGTAGGGAAGGGGCATCGGTGATGAGCTCAGTTTCTGTGAGCGCGATACGGCCGGCATCTAAACCGACGAAAGAAGAACCCAGCTGCTCAAGCGTGCGGGTAAACCTCAAGCTGATTCCGATGATCGCAATTGTTTCTAGTGGCGATAGGGCGCCTTCAACGGCAAGATCCGCGGAGACCATAATGAGAGCCACAATGAAGATCTGCACTACTATGCCGTTGAGTAGCAAAGCTAATGTGGATACCCATAGCTCGCGTATTCGTGCTTTATGGTCGATTTCTAGCGCTTGCTCTAGTGGCGCAAAAACTTGTGATTGTCCTGCCGCGCGCAGGGCTGGTTGACGGTTAGCAAATTCTACGATGCGCTGGGAGAGCTCTTTACTCGGCCCCAGTGCGCGGTTCGATGCTTTCTCACGAATCCATGCAGCCAACTGCATCACCACGAGCGCCAATGGTGCGATGATAAGAAGGACCGAGCCCAGCTTCGGGTTCCAGAAACACGCTCCTACTAACAAGGTGACAAGTGCCGCGCTATCGCGGTATATCGTTCCTTGAATATGCGCAATGGTCTCGGCCGCCACCATAAAGCGATCTGAAACGAGGCGAGATAGGCCGCCGGTATTAGCCGGTACGAACCAGCCGAGCGGTAGCGTTGCTAATTTATCGCCCACAGTCGTGTGCGCGGCTCGGATGAAATCCAAGGCCGTGTGGTAAGAGGCCATGGTTGCGAAAAATCGTAGCGCAAAAGCTACGAGCGCAATTGCCAAAAGCGTCCACATCCATGGTGCGATCGTCGTATCCCCATCGAGTGCCTTTGTAAGTGGCACGAGCGTGAGAACGGCGAGGCCATCAAGCACGCCAACGATAAGCGATAGACAAGCATACCTTTTATTGAGCTTATGGCCTACAGGACTTTGCAGCTTTTTGACACTGCGAGTGAGTAGCGGATCACGAAGACGCGAACTAACAGGCGTAGTGGCATTAGACATGAGAATTATCCTTCATAGGCTTGAGGCAGATTATTTGGTCTGCTCCTTGGATGGACTCCGGCTTGTGGGCGATGACTAAGACGGTCTTGCCTCTGACGAGTGTGGCTAGAGCTGCTTGAATTTCTGCTTCGCAGTCAGGATCAGTTGCCGCAGTAGCTTCATCCAGGATCAAGATTGGGGCATTGGTAATGATTGCCCGGGCAATAGAAATGCGTTGCTGTTGTCCACCGGATAAAGAGGTGTCCTCACCAACAACGGTGTCGAGCCCAGCCGGTAAAGCGCGAATATCAGCAGCTATGTGCGCAGCCTCTGCGGCTTGCCAGATCTCTTCATCGCGGGCTTCTGGGCGTGCAAGGCGAATGTTTTCCCGAATACTCATACGCAGTAAGTGAGGATCTTGTAAGACGAAAGCCACAGTGCGGTACAAACTGTCGAAAGTGAGATCACGGATATCCACGTTGTTGATAGTGATTGTGCCCGAATCTGGATCCTGGAAACGCGCCAACATCGTTGCTGCTGTGGATTTGCCAGACCCGGAGGGGCCAATCAATGCCGTGACAGTGCCTGCATTTAGTTGCGCAGAAAAGTCTTGGAGGACTGGTGTGTCTGGGGCGTAGCTAAAGCTGACCTTATGGAACTCCACCTCCATGTCTTGACTATTGGCGTCGAGGCTCTTTTGGCCTTCTTTCACATGGGAAATTGTCATGACTTCATCAAGGCGCAACGCCGCATTGCCAGCGAGCTGGTAAGACCACATCATTTGGCCGACGGTTTGAATCGTGCCCGGGAGCACCAGCGCAATTAACGTTGTTGCGATGACTTCAGCGACCGTGACATAGCCACCAGCTATCAGCAGGGAACCGACTCCTAGATTGATAAGGATGAGGACAGGAACCGCCACCACAGACTCTGAGATTGCGGAAACACGCAGAAGCGGACGTACCCACTCGTAATAGAATTCCGCGAATTTTTGGGCAGCTTCGCGATATCGAGCGTGGGCTTTGCCAACGGTGCCGAAAGCCTTGACGACGGAAATACCTTCGGAGAACTCCACCGCAGTCGCAGAGACCTCACCCAGATAATTATCCATTTCCGCAGTTTTTGTGCCCATATCTTTCATTGAATATGCTTGGATTGCTAGGAAAATGGGCACAGTGGCAATAGAAAGTAGACCAAGGCGCCAATCCAAGATAAAGGCATAAACCAGAAGCGCGAGGGGCGTAAAGATCGCGGCGACCTTCTCTACAGGAGCATGGGCTGTCAGGGTGTGCAGAGTTAACGTATCGTCCTCGACGGCTTTGCGGACTTTGCCGGAATTAGTCTGGCTAAACCACGAGAGTGGTGCTTTCGCAATAGCGGTAATAATTCGGCGCCGGTTAATCCCCACCAACTTTGCATCAGCGAAGTGGGTGATTGCAAGGGCAAGGAAATAGAAGAATAGCTGGCCCAAAAATGCAGCAAGTAGCCATTTCACAATGGACGCGACGTCATCAGTATTGCCGTCGATTAGAGCATTTCCCAGTGCCACCAACGCGACGTAGGGTGCTACGGCGAGTACCGAGGATATAAGCGCGAGAAACTGTGCGAAGTAGATGGTTGTTTGCACTGGGGCCAGTAGTTTTTTTAGAGCGACCTGGCCGGCTTTTAGTTTTGCGCGAGCCTCTTCTTCCGGTGACGCACCGTGTGATTCTGGTGCGTGGGTTCTGCTTGATTCTGTGGAACTTTGTTTTAGTTCAGACATTTCTTTCTCAATTCTTGTTGATGTCAGTCATATCGATGATTCTGGTGACTGATTCTTGGATGAATTCGTGGTCATGGGTGATGACGATGACCACTGCTCCGCTTGCTGCAAGAGATCGAAGTAGCGCAGAGATGGATTGCAGTTGGCGCCAGCCCACGCCAGAGGTAGGTTCATCGAAGATGTAGATCGCTGCTTGCTCGGCTTGGGCTGAAGCTATGGCTAAGCGTTGCCGTTGCCCACCGGACAGAGACTGCGGATGCCGTTGGGCCATTCCTGCCAGATCGAGGCGATGGAGAATCTCATTGACATCGATGTGGTCCCGCTTCTTCTTTGCCAGTCCGAGCGTGACTTCTTCTTCGGTGGTGGCTGCGAATAATTGGCGGCCAACATCTTGCATCACCATGTACGCGGCACGTCTGCGGGCAGCCGCTCCTACTCGTTTGCTGTTCAAACGGAGACTACCGCCGCGTTTGGGAGAAGCAAGACCACAAATGATCCTGGCGAGGGTGGTTTTTCCAGCGCCGTTGGGCCCGATTAAGGCGGTGACTTCGCCGCTGGGGAAAAATGCGTGGTCAATGTTTAATACCTCATGTGCGCCATAAGAAAAACAGATGTTGCTTAGCTCGAGTCCGCTCCGCTGGGGATCGGCGTTTTCGAGCGTGGGTGGTACCGGCACGCTCGCGGGCAGGGGAACATGGTGTAAGCTGCGTAGCCCCAATTGTTTGCGTTCGGGTTCGTCTAAGGCATAAAACTCCTGAGCGCGGAAACTCCGCGTTATTTTTCCCTGAGTCAAGTAAATAACTTGGTCAGCGATATCTTTTAAGAAAAAGAGACGGTGATCAGCGATAATGATCGTTGTGCCTAATTCCTTCAAGCGGTGTAGCACGCGTGCAAGAATATCGATGCTTTCCATAGAGAGATTGGACGTGGGTTCATCGAGAAGCACGAGACTGCCCGGGGACACAAGCGCGCATGCGCATGCCACGGTTTGTAACTGCCCACCGGATAATTCTTTGAATCGCCGGCCCCGAAGATCGTTAATGCCTAGTAGCTCGACCGCTGATTGAATCCTCGACTCAATTTCTTTGGGATCTACACCAAGGTTTTCTAGCCCGAAGGCCAATTCTGCATTGACGCTTTCAGTGAAAAATTGTGTCCTTGGATTCTGGAATACTGAGGCGCTGAACTCGATGGCTCGGGACAGCGGTTCTTCCGCAGGGGTAAAAGCCTGGTCATCCTTTATAATAGTGATGGTGCCTAGTAGCTCTCCTGGATTGAAATGGGGGATGAGTCCGTTGATCAACTTGAGTACCGTGGACTTTCCCGATCCGGAATCACCGGTAATCAGTAGACACTGTCCTGGAGAGACAGAAAAAGACACATCAGATACACCTTGAATACCTGGCCGAGCTCCCAATGGATATGTAAAAGAAACGTTGTGGGCGTCTACACTGGTTGCGATACTGCGTTCGTTCATAAGTGGACCTCCGTGGGAAGCCAGACAGAGGCAACAACGAGGCCCAACCCAGCTAGTGCAGTTGCATCGACAAGCTTGAAGGAAAGATCGGCGGTGGTGGTTGGGCGTGCGGGTCCTCCCAATCCCCGGACAAGAGCAGAGGCAGCGAGCTCATCACCAGCGCGGACGACGGCACCTAATAAGGGGATGATCAACATCGCGGACGATTGTGTGGGCTGTGTGATCCAGCTTTTTACTCCAGGCTGGAGACCCCGAAGGACCATGGCATCGCGGATGGCTTTGGCTTCTGCCACGATGATCGGCAAAACGCGCAGGAATACCGCCGGTGGAATGGTGGCCCAGCCTGGTAAACGCAGGTCCCGCAGTGCTGAGGTCAACGTGGATGGTGTGAGAGTGAGCAAGCCGAATGTGCCGATGGACATGCTGATGACAAAACGGCTTAGCCACGAAAAAATTGCCGCTGAAAAAGCGAAAAATGTGGAGCCAGGAAGCTGTAATAGGCCCCAGTACCCTAGATAGGATAATGCAAAAGCGAACAGGCAAATGAGACCATAGTGTGGCTTTACTGTAGCTAGTGCGATGGAGCTGAAAGCGATAGAAATCAGCAGTGTCGGTAGGTGGCCGTGGCTGAGAGCTACCGCATTGATTACTAGAACAGAAAGCAGCACGGTCCGTGGATCGATCGAAGATCGATGAAGCACGCCCTGTTTTGGCAGGCTCACAGGAGACCAGCGCTTTCAAAGTGTTTGCGGCTGACGCGAACTCCGACCTTTCCTCCGATAAAGCCGACGATGAGCGCACAAATGGCCAGTACTCCAATGGTCCATGGCTGGAAGATATCCGACATGGCATCGGCATATTCTTGACCCATTTGGTCTGCGATATCGACGTAGTAGGAGTCCGTATCCAGAATTAGCGGGATAAAAGGCATAGAAATCCAGACACAGAAGACGCTGTAGGCAATAGGGAAGGATTTGGCAATACTGAGGTGGCTTTTTGTAATAATCAAATCCGCGATAAACCCTAGAATTATGCTTCCCAGCAGGGTCCAGAAGTAGTGTCCGGTGAGCATGAATGCTAGTCCGTTAATACCACCGACGAGGGTGAAAGCACCCATTTTGGGCGTGCGGGCGGCATAAAGCGCTAGCACGATTCCGTTTGCGATTGCCGCGATGAACCATCCAATAAACATGAATTGTGGTCCTGCGAATCCAATCATTCCGCTTACAAAGGTGATTACAAAGTAAAGTGCAGCAAAGATGCCAGCGTTGATGAGATCTCTGGTGTTTAAACGTGCCGTCGACCCACTGGATGAGCTTGCACTCCGTGCGGGCGTAGAGGACTGTTGGGTCATAGTAAACCTCGATTTATGAACAGCAGGAAAGGTAAGGCTTACCTAAGTTAGGTAATACTGTTTATAAAACATTTCAAGTTTTGATCTGAAGATTCACCCTTAATGGGGGTGAATGCAGATAAGTAGACATCAAACCAGACCACGACTACCGACTAAGTACCGACAAAATCGGCACCAACGGCAAGACAACCCTGCGATGGGGAGGCAAACTACGCCGCCTCTACATCGGACGCAGATGGGGCGGGGAACCAATCACCATGGTCTGCATCGACAACCACGTCGACGTCAAAATAGCCATCACTGGGGCACAAATCGCCGCCTACACACTCACCGAAGAAAAGATCTACTACAACTAGAAAGACAACGAACTCAACCCCAGTCGGGGCAACTAAAAAATCTCGAGACACCGACCGGAACGATGTCTCGAGACTTCACAGCGTGCCCCAGAGAAGATTCGAACTTCCGACACCGGCTTTAGGAGAGCCGTGCTCTATCCCCTGAGCTACTGGGGCGGGGGTGCGTTGCGCACCTAGGTAAGACTAGCAGCCCCGCGTGGGGCGGCGTTAAATGCGTCGCCTTTCGTTTATTCGCCGGCCAGCTCCGCGTACTTGGCGCGGACCTCGCTGGCGGAAGGGTTGGTGGCGTGGGTGCCGTCGGAGTAGAGGACGGTGGGCACGATGCGGTTGCCGTCGTTGACGGACTCGATCCAGGCGTTGATGTCGGCGGTGTCGGGGGAATCCGCTTCGACGTTGACGAGCTCGTATGGGGTTTCGGTGCGGTCCAGGTTTTTGATCAGCTTGGCACAGAACGGGCACCAATCGGCGAAGAAGATGGTGACGTGCTCAGTGGTTTCGGGAGTGGCAACGTTGGTGCTCATTAAGCAGCAGCCTTTCTGTCGTAGGTGAGGAAACGGTATTTCATCGGCAGCTCGCTGGGCGGCTGGCCGGGAATGGTGAGGTGGCCTGATTCGGAGGTCAGCCAGTCACTATCGGCAGATAGGCTGAATTCCTCCGGAACGCTCGGGGCCAGGACGGCATCTGCGCCGTAGGCATCGCCGACTTGTACACCCATGAGGGTGAGCTCGATTGTATCCACGCGGTCGAGGGCGGAGCTGTAGAGCTGGCCGCCGCCGATGATCCAGGCGTCGTCAAGCGTGGCGTCAAGTGCGGCGTCGAGGTTGTCCACCACGGTGGCACCCGCGGACCATTCGCCCGGCTGACGGCTGGACAGCACAATGTTCTCCCGGCCTGGCAACGGGCGGAACTTGGGGTTGAGGGACTCCCACGTCTTGCGGCCCATGATGACAGGCGCGCCCATGGTGACCTCTTTGAAGTGCTTGAGGTCCTCCGGCACGTGCCAGGGCATGGCCACGCCGTCACCAATGACCCCGTCGAGGGATTGAGCCCAGATTGCGCCCAGCATTAAACGGACACCTGCGCCTTGATGGTGGGGTGGGGGTCGTAGCCGATGACCTCAAAATCATCGAAGTCATAGTCAAAGAGGCTTTCGGCCTTGTGGAGCTTGAGCTGCGGGTACTCGCGGGGCTCGCGGGAGAGCTGTTCCTTAACCTGCTCGATGTGGTCGTTGTAGATGTGGCAATCCCCACCGGTCCAGATGAGCTCGCCTACCTCTAAACCTGCTTGCTGCGCAAACATGTGAGTCAGCGCCGCGTAGGAGGCCAAGTTGAAGGGGACACCGAGGAACATGTCCGCCGAGCGTTGGTAGACCTGCATGGAGAGTTTGCCGTCGGCGACGTAGAGCTGGAAAAGCAAGTGACAGGGCATGAGCGCCATCTTGTCCAGCTCAGACACATTCCACGCGGAGACCAAGTTGCGGCGCGAATCCGGGTTGTTTTTCAGGGTATCGAGCGCGACCTGAATCTGATCGATGTGCTGGCCATCCGGCGTGGGCCAGGAGCGCCATTGCACGCCGTAGACGGGGCCCAGCTCACCGTCCTCATCGGCCCACTCGTTCCAGATACGGACCTTGTTTTCCTGGAGCCACTTCACGTTGGAGTCACCGCGCAGGAACCACAGCAGCTCACCAATCACGCCGTGGAAGTAGACCTTCTTGGTGGTCAGCAGGGGAAAAGACTCCGCCAGGTTATAGCGAAGCTGGGCACCGAACAGGGAGAGGGTGCCGGTGCCAGTGCGGTCGCCTTTGGGAGCGCCTTCTTCCAGGACGCGGCGCAGGAGGTCCTCGTACGGAGTCTCAATCATGGTCGCCATGATAGCGCTCTTGCGCCCGTGCCACGCGCGTGGGGTTAGTACCCGCCGTTGGCCTCCGCGTAGGCGGCGGCGTGTTCCAGAATCTCCTCTGCCAGCTCCGGGCGGCAGATCAAAAGATCCGGGATGAAGGTGTCCTCATTGTTGAATTTGATCGGGGAGCCATCCAGGCGCGAGCAGTGCAGGCCCGCGGCCAAAGCCACGCCCACCGGGGCGGCCTGGTCCCACTCGTACTGGCCGCCGGCATGGATGTAGCCGTCATAGTCGCCCAAGAGCACGTGGATCGCCTTCGCACCTGCGGAGCCCACGCCGACGGTCTCAAAGCCCATCTTCTCCGCGACGTAATCCGCAACCTTCGGCGGACGGTTGCGGGAAACCACAAACTTCTTCGACAGCGGGCCGGTCACCGCGCGCACGTCGGAGGACTTAAAGGTCACGCCCATGTCCGGCATGCCGACGGCCGCGTGGATGGGGGTGCCGTTTTCCACCAGCGCGATGTGGACGGCCCAGTCCTGGCGGCCGGTAGCGAATTCCTTGGTGCCGTCGAGCGGGTCGATGATCCACACGCGTTCCTTCTTTAGACGGCTCAAGTCATCGGCAGCCTCTTCCGACAGGACGCCGTCCTTGGGGCGGTGCTGCTCAAGGACGCGGGAGATCCACTCCTGAGCGGCCTCATCGCCGGCATCACCCAGCGCCAAGCCGCGCAGCAGGCCACCGTTGCGCACACCTTTGAGGATTTCGCCGCAGCCATCGGCGAGGGAGTTGGTTAGACGGGAATCAGAAATCTCAACGGTCATAGTGACCAGATTAGCGCGCGCGATACAGTAGGGCATGTCCAAAAACGTTCTGGCGAAGTTCCGCCCACAGGTGGCCGGGTGGTTCCAGGACGTTTTCGCCGCCCCCACCCCCGTCCAAGAGCAGGCATGGGAGGCGATTTCCGGTGGTGCGAATGCGCTGGTTGTGGCACCGACCGGCTCTGGTAAGACGCTCGCGGCATTTCTGTGGGCGCTGAATTCTTTGGTGGAGCGCGAAGGCCAGACCGCGCTGCCGCTGAGCAATGAACCCTCCCGCGAGGGAGCTCATGATGGCGTGAGAGTGCTGTATATCTCACCGCTCAAGGCTTTGGGCGTGGACGTTGAGAATAATCTGCGTGCCCCGCTCAACGGCATTGCCCGCACCGCCGAGCGGCTGGGCCTGGAGGTGCCGGATATTACCGTCGGCGTGCGCTCGGGGGATACCTCGCAGGCAGAGCGGGCCCGCCAGGTGCGCAAGCCCCCGGACATCCTCATCACCACGCCGGAGTCGGCCTACCTCATGCTCACATCCAAAGCGGCGGGGATTCTGAAGACCGTGGATACCGTCATCATCGATGAGATCCACGCGCTGGCCGGCACCAAGCGCGGCGTGCACCTGGCGCTGACTTTGGAGCGCCTCGGGCTCATCGCCGGGGAGTTCCAGCGCATCGGGCTCTCCGCCACGGTGCGGCCGCTGAGTGCTGTCGCGAACTTCTTGGGCGGCGACCGTCCCGTGGATATCATCGCCCCGCCCGCAAAGAAGCGCTGGCAGCTCGACGTCCACGTGCCGGTCGAGGACATGTCGGACCTGCCCACCCCGGAGCAGGGTTCCCCCATCGGGGAGGCGACTGTCGACGACCCCCTGGGCATCACCCAAGGCCCCCAAGACGCGTTGCGCGTAAACGCGCAACGCAAGGAAGAGAGCGGGGTAGGAGACTCCGCCCTGCCCACGGCGAAGTCCATCTGGCCCTTCATCGAAGAAGAGCTCTACGCCGAAATTATGGAGCAGCGCTCCACGCTCGTCTTTGTTAATTCCCGTCGCACCGCCGAGCGGCTTACTAGCCGGTTCAACGAGCTTTATGCCCAGGAGCACGATCCGGAATCCTTGAGCCCAGCGACCCGGCGCGACCCAGCCCAGCTGATGAAACAGGTGGACGTTGCCGGGAAGGCACCTGCCGTTATTGCCCGCGCGCACCACGGTTCGGTGTCCAAGGATGAGCGCGCGCTGACGGAGACGATGCTCAAGGAAGGCACGCTCAAAGCCGTTGTGGCCACGAGCTCCCTGGAGCTGGGCATCGACATGGGCGCGGTGGAGCTGGTGGTGCAGGTGGAATCCCCACCCTCGGTGGCTTCTGGTCTGCAGCGCGTGGGCCGCGCCGGGCACTCCGTCGGCGCGGTCTCCCATGGTTCCTTCTATCCCAAGCACCGCGCGGACCTCGTGCAATCAGCACTCACAGTCGCCCGCATGGAGGAGGGCCTCATCGAGGAGATGCACACCCCGCGCAACCCGTTGGATGTCTTGGCACAGCAGACGGTAGCGGCGGTGGTGGCGTCGGCAAGCGCGGGCACGAGCGAGGGACTCGAGGCCGACAGTTGGTACGACACCGTGCGCCGCGCTTGGCCCTATAAGGATTTGGCGCGCGAGGTTTTTGACTCCGTTCTGGACCTGATCAGCGGCGTGTACCCGTCGACGGATTTTGCAGAGCTCAAACCCCGTGTGGTCTATGACCGCGTGACAGGCATCCTCACCCCGCGCCCCGGCGCGCAGCGCGTGGCGGTGACCAACGGCGGCACCATCCCGAACCGCGGCATGTTCGGCGTCTTCCTGGTGGGTACTGGTGAGGCCGGTTCCGCGCCGCGCCGCGTGGGTGAGCTCGATGAGGAAATGGTCTATGAAACCCGGGTGGGAGATATTTTCACCCTCGGCGCGACGAGCTGGCGCGTGGAGGAGATCACGCGCGACCAAGTGCTCGTTAGCCCTGCGCCGGGGCACACCGGGCGTTTGCCTTTCTGGAACGGTGACCAAGCTGGGCGGCCCTATGAGCTGGGCAAGGCGCTGGGCGCATTTCGGCGGGAGGCACACGCGGACCCGTCGGTGGTGCGGTATGCGGATGAGAACGCGCGGCGCAATATCGCCGCCTACCTGCAGGAACAGAACGAGGCCACCGGGCTCATCCCGGATGAGAAGACACTTCTGCTGGAGCGCTTCACGGACGAGCTGGGGGATTGGCGCGTGCTGTTGCACACCCCGTTTGGCCGGCCGGTGAATGCGGCGTGGGCGCTGGCGGTGGGACAGCGTGTGGCGGAGCGTACCGGGATGGATGCACAGGCCGTGGCGGGCGATGACGGCATCGTGCTGCGCTTGCCGCAGGGCGAGGCGGATCCGGATGCCGCGCTCTTTCTTTTCGACGCCGATGAGATCGCGGACACCGTCACCGAGCAGGTGGGCAACTCCGCGCTTTTTGCCTCCCGGTTTAGGGAATGCGCGGCGCGAGCTCTCCTGCTGCCGCGGCGCAACCCGGGCAAGCGCGCGCCCTTGTGGCAGCAGCGCCAGCGCGCGGAGCAGCTTCTCGACGTCGCCCGCAACTACCCCTCTTTCCCCATCATCCTGGAGACTGTGCGCGAGTGCGTGCAGGATGTCTATGACCTGCCGGCGTTGACGGAGGTCATGCGGGAGCTGGCGCACCGCCGCATTCGCATCGCGGAGGTCACCACGGAGCAGCCCTCACCTTTCGCGTCCTCGCTGCTGTTTAACTACACCGGCGCGTTCATGTACGAGGGGGACTCGCCCCTGGCGGAAAAGCGCGCGGCGGCCTTGGCCCTAGACCCCGCGCTGTTGGCGAAGCTTCTGGGCACGGTGGAGCTGCGCGAGCTTCTCTCCGCTGAAGTTATTGCTGAAGTCCACGCCCAGCTGCAGCGCACCACTGTAGAACGCCAGGCGCGGACCACCGAGGAGGTCGCGGACCTGCTGCGCGTGCTGGGCCCCATCCCGGTCGAGGAGTTCGGCGCGCACGCCACGGTGCCATTGAGTGCACTCGATGCGCTCGGTGCGCGGATCATGCGGGTGCGCATCAACGGCCGCGAGCACGTGGCCCAGGCGCTTGATGCGCCGCTGCTTCGCGACGGCCTGGGCATCCCCGTCCCGCCCGGCATCCCCGCCCAGCAGGCCACGATTACCGACGCCCTGGATCAGTTAGTCAGCCGCTGGGCGCGCACGCGCGGGCCCTTTGTGGCGCGCGATGTGCAGGAGGCCTTTGGCCTGTCGGCCGCGGTGACGCATTCCACGCTCAATGGGCTGGACTCCATCCTGGCTGGGCACTACCGGCAGGGCGTGGAGGAGCAGGAGTACTGCGCGGCGGAGGTGCTCAAGGTCATCCGATCGCGCTCGCTGGCGGCCGCGCGGGCGGCCACGCAGCCGGTTTCGCCTGCGGCCTTTGGGCGTTTCCTCCCTGACTGGCAGCAGGTGGCGGCGGTGGGCCGGCGCCCGGTGCTGCGCGGGGTGGACGGCGTCTTTGCGGTCATCGAGCAGCTGGCCGGGGTGCGCCTGCCAGCCTCTGCCTGGGAGAGCCTCATCTTGCCTGCGCGTGTAGGGGACTATTCGCCGACGATGCTCGATGAGCTGACCACCGGCGGCGAGGTCCTTATCGTGGGCGCGGGCAAGGCTGGCTCGAACGACCCCTGGATCATGCTGCTACCGGCGGACTATGCCGCACAGCTCGCCCCGCAGGTTTCTGCAGAGGAGGTGGGCTTGTCCATGCTGCAAACCCAGCTGCTCGAGGCCTTACAGGGCGGCGGCAGCTATCTTATCTCCGATATTCAACCGCAGCTGAGCGGTACGCCCGAGGAGGTTCGCGAGGCCCTCTGGGGACTGGTGGAGGCTGGCCTAGTCAGCCCCGATTCCTTCGCTCCTATCCGGGCCCACCTTGCCGCAGGCGGTCCCGCTGGGCGTGCGGCGCATCGCGCGCGGCGCAGACCATCGCGTTCGCGACTGCGCATGGGGCGCACTTCCTTTGCGCAATCGCTCAATGTGTCTGGTGCGCAGGCCGCACCAGACGTGGTGGGGCGGTGGTCGCTGTCCGTGCCCGCCGCCACGGATGCGACGTCGCGCTCCATCGCGCACGGCGAGGCCTGGTTGGACCGCTACGGCGTGCTCACCCGCGGATCCGTGGTGGCCGAGGACGTCCTGGGTGGCTTCGCCCTGGCTTATAAAGTGCTCTCCGGCTTCGAGGAATCCGGCAAGGCCATGCGCGGCTATGTCATTGAAGGCTTGGGGGCCGCGCAGTTCTCCACGCCTGCGGTCATTGATCGCCTGCGCGGCGTGGATGATTCCCCCGATGTTACGGGCTGGCCCTCCGGCACCCGCGAGCCGCAGGCCTATGTCCTTGCCGCGACCGACCCGGCCAACCCCTATGGTGCGGCGCTGTCGTGGCCCACTACGGATGCCGGCGAATCCGCAGCCCGCCCGACCCGCGCCGCGGGTGCCTTGGTGGTGCTCATGGATGGCTTGCCGGTGGCGCACCTGACCCGCGGGGGAAAGACGCTGACCACGTTCTTCAACGCTCTGCCCGAAGGAATCGAGCGCACCGAGGTACTGGCCGCAGTGCTAGCAGGGCTCAACGAGCTGGTTGCCGCCGGGCACTTGAGCAAGGTGGTTATTGAGAAGGCGAACGGTCGGCCTATCTTCGAGTCGAAGCTCGGCGGCGAACTGCGTGCACTGGGTGCGGCACTAACCCCGAAGGGCGTGCGGATTACTGGCTCTGTCCACACCGCCTCTTCCGGCCGTGCAGGACAGCACGGCCAATCTGGAGAAGCCGCGCGCTCCGCCGAGCCTTACCGTCCCGCACGTCGCGGTGGGCGCCGTGCCGTCGAGGCGATGGAGGAGCTCACCTTCGATGATCCGGAGGATTCCACTGAGTCTGGTGGTTCATCGACTGCACCGGGCAGCCCAGGTGGTTTCCGCCCGCGCCGCCGACGCCGCTGAATGATATTCACCTTCATTTAGCCCACGGGCTTTTCATGGGTCTAACCTCAAAAGCTGATAGCCCAATAGAAAAGGAGTCTTATCGCCATGCGGCTGAAGCGCCAATTGCCTAACGTGTCCGAGCTGAAGAACCTCATGCGGTTCGAAGCGCCCAACCTCGACCGCCGGGCAGCACGCCTGGCAGAGGCCGCTGATGTGTGGGATCTGCGCAAGATTGCCAAGCGCCGCACCCCGAAGGCGGCCTTCGACTACGTCGATGGTGCCGCCCGCGATGAGGTCAGCTACCGCGAATCCCGCGACTTCTTCCGCGACGTTCGCCTCATGCCCAACGTGCTCAACGGCGCGCACGACATCTCCTTGAGCACTGAGATCGCCGGCGAGCCCGCGGCCCTGCCTTTCGGCATCGCGCCAACCGGCTTTACCCGCTTCATGCATGCCGAGGGCGAGGACGCCGGTTCCCAAGCCGCCCGCGACGCAGGCATCCCGTTTACGCTCTCCACGATGGGAACGCGCTCGGTGGAGGAGGTCGCGGCGTCGCAAGGCAATAGCGGTCGCCGCTGGTTCCAGCTCTACCTGTGGAAGGACCACTCCGCCTGCCAGGAGCTCATCGAGCGCGCTGCCGCCAACGGCTACGACACCCTCGTGGTTACCGTCGATACGCCCGTGGCGGGCCAGCGTCTGCGCGATACCCGCAACGGCATGCGCATCCCGCCGCGCCTGACCGCCGGCACGGTCTTCGACGCCGCGTGGCGCCCCGAGTGGTGGTTCAACTTCCTCACCACGGACCCGGTCACCTTCGCGTCGTTGACCTCGACCACGGGCACCCTGGGCGAGCTGGTCAACACCATGTTTGACCCAGGCCTCAACTTCGAGGATCTGGCGTGGATTCGCAAGCAGTGGACGGGCACGCTCTTCGTCAAGGGAATCGTCAACCCCGAGGATGCACGCAAGGTCATCGATCTTGGCGCCGATGGCATCGTGGTGTCCTCCCACGGCGGGCGCCAACTCGACCGCGTGGTCAACACCCTCCAAGCCCTTGAGGCCGTGCGCGCAGAGGTGGGACCGGACGTGGAGATCATCTACGACTCCGGCATCATGTCCGGCGTCGACATCGCCATTGCGCTGGCTCTGGGGGCGGACTTCGTCCTCATCGGCCGCGCCTACCTCTACGGGTTGATGGCCGGCGGCAAGGAAGGCGTCGACCGCGTCATTGAGCTGCTAGCAGAAGAGTTCAAGAATACCCTGCAGCTGCTCGGTGTGAAGAAGATTGAAGACCTGTCTCGCCAGCACGTGGTCACCCCGTGGGAGCCGGGCGCGCTGGCATTCGGTGCGGGAAAGGATGCGCCGGTAGAGTAGGCACCCGTTTGGTGAGGAGGTTCTGCTGTGCCTGAGGGTGATTCCGTTCTGCAGCTGTCGCACCGGCTGCAGTTCATGGAAGGCCGGCGCGTGACCTCCTCCTCCCTGCGCGTGCCGCGCTATGCCACCGTGCGTTTCGACGGGCTGGTGTGCGAGGAGGTCTGGCCCTATGGCAAGCACCTCTTCATGGATTTCGGCGGCGAGCTCATCCTGCATACCCACCTCAAGATGGAAGGCACATGGGCCATCCACTATGCCGGGGACCGCTGGCGCAAGCCCGGGCACAGCGCACGCGTGGTGCTGCAGATGGAGAATACCCCGCGCGATATTGAGTTGGTGGGGCATTGGCTAGGGCTGGTCGAGGTCTTTCCAGCCCGCGAGTTTGAGCAGCGCATGGCGCACCTAGGCCCCGACATCCTCGCACCCGAGTGGTTGGCGGGCGGCTTCGAGGAGGCCGTACGCCGCATCGAGGCACGCCCCGAGCGCAGCATCGGCGCCGCGCTCTTAGACCAGTGCAACGTGGCGGGATTGGGCAACGAATACCGCGCCGAGATCTGCTTCCTGGCCGGCGTTCATCCAGCAACACCTGTAGCGCTTGTCGACGTCTCCCAGATCCTCATCATCTCCCGTCGCCTCATCTGGGCCAACCGCGATTCCCCGGTACGGGTGACCACCGGCGTGAAAAGGGCAGGGGAGACAACTTATGTCTTTGGGCGCAACCGTCAGCGCTGTCGGCGCTGCGGAACGCTCATTGAGAAGTCCACGCTGGGTGGCGTGGACGCCGGCGGCGACGAAGGAGAGTTGGAGCGCGTCATCTGGTGGTGCCCACACTGCCAGCCGCGTCGCTAGGCTGGGATGCATGAAGATCATTTTGAACATCATCTGGTTGGCAACTGGTGGCCTTGTCCTCGCACTGGGCTACTTTCTCCTAGGCATCCTGGCCTGCATCCCCGTCGTGACGATTCCTGCCGGTGTGGCCTCGATGCGTATGGCGAATTTCGCGCTGTGGCCCTTTGGGCGCTCCGTCATTCAACCGGTCAAAGGTACCGGTGGCATGTCGCGGTTCTCTAACGCTGTCTGGTTCCTTGTCGCTGGCCTGTGGTTGGCTATCGGCCACGTCACCACTGCAGCGGCGCAGGCCGTGACCATCGTGGGCATCCCGGTGGCTCTGGCCAACCTGAAGATGATCCCGGTGACGTGCTTCCCGTTCGGCCGCAAGATCGTGGACTCTGACCACATCCCCTTTGGCTGGGAATCGATGATTAAGCTCTAGCGTTTCTGTCTCCGGTTGCGGGGTAGCTCAGAGTGGTTTAGTGTGCTGAGTCATGGGGGATTTAGAAACCTATTTCTCCTACCGCAACTCGGGGATCACACTGGTGAAGCAAGCGGTAGGAGGCGAGAAGCGATTACGCGCACTCGGCGCTTCATCTGCCGACGCCGCCGAAATGGCGCGCTTAAACTACATCTACTTCGGAGCCACCAAGTTCACGG
The DNA here is from genome assembly GCF_001813425.1 of Corynebacterium sp. HMSC056E09. Taxonomy (NCBI): domain Bacteria; kingdom Bacillati; phylum Actinomycetota; class Actinomycetes; order Mycobacteriales; family Corynebacteriaceae; genus Corynebacterium; species Corynebacterium sp. HMSC056E09. Next base: position 165,631 of record NZ_KV812511.1, on the reverse strand, counting down.
GTAAGCAACGCACGGCCCGCAGCCGAGCCGCCGAACAAGGCCATGACCTGGCCACGCTGAGCCTCATCGAGGCCTACACGAAGAAGCTGCAGAACCAGCTGCATGCCTGGAACCTACGGGTCAAGCTGGCCGGCACACCGGCGCCGAACATCCCAGCCGTGGCGGCAAAGCGCTTAAAGGAGCTCAAGCCCAAACGTATTCCTACGCCTGGGGTGCGCATGACCTACCGTGCTGATGGGCCGCACTCGCTGACCATTACTGATGACCCTCTGACCGTCACTGAGATGCGCGGCGTGCTGGAATCCATCAACCAGAGCAATCTGCTGGAAGCAGCCAGCCACGTCTTCTTCAATAAATCCCACGGCGGAACCAAACCGGCGGTGCTCACCAGCGTGGTCGTCACCTTGGACAAGCTCGACAAAATTGTTAGCGGCGATGGTGATGACATCGTGCTTGAGCTAACTAATGGCGGCCGGATGACCGGCGCGGAGTTTCTGAACTACAAGTTCGCCGAGATCGGCTACGTAACCCTCATCCACCCCACGATCGGGCCGGTGTGGCTGCACCGGATGAAGCGTTTAGCCGGGTTTGAGCAGCGCATGATGGCCAGCGCCGAGCATCCCACCTGTGCCAGGAAGGGATGTAATAAACCTGCTGATTATGCCCAGGTGCATCACCTAGTGCCGTGGAAAGCAGGAGGTACCACCGATCCACCGAATCTGACAATGTTGTGTGCCTATCACAACGGCGTTAATGATGACGACCCAGAGAAACCAACAGGTGCTGGCTACGTGTTTAGGATTCGCGGCGGTGTGGACTACATCCCGCCCTGGGGAGAACCAATCACCGCTCAAGTGGCATATCAAGCCGCGCAACGCGGACTCGGACCGCCCGGCGGGTAAACCGCCACGAAATACAAAGGACACGCACCACCACGCGGATGCCCACAGGGCATCCGCGGCCTTGGCGATCTCGCACGTCGATTGCCCGCTAAAAACGGGTGAGCCCCCGACCGTTCGGCCGGGGGACGTCGCCAAGCAGTGCTTAGCGGTGGTTGCGATACCAACCGATCAGAGCATCGGTCGAGCCGTCGCCGGATGCGGCCTCCTCCTTGCCGGAGACTGCCGGTGCCAGGTCATTGGCCTGCTGCTTGCCCAGCTCCACGCCCCACTGGTCGAAGGAGTTGATGTCCCAAATGATGCCCTGGGTGAAGACGATGTGTTCGTAGAGTGCGATGAGCGCGCCGAGGGCCTGCGGGGTGAGCTCCTCCGCCAGGATCGTGGTGGACGGGCGGTTGCCCGGCATTACCTTGTGCGGGACCACAGCCGGGTCCACGCCCTCGGCGGCAATCTCTTCCGCCGTCTTACCAAAAGCCAGCACCTTGGTCTGTGCGAAGAAGTTACCCATGAGCAGGTCATGCATCGAACCGGTGCCGTCCGCGGTAGGGAAGTCCTCCTTCGGGCGGGCAAAGCCGATGAAGTCCGCCGGGATGAGGCGGGTGCCCTGGTGCATGAGCTGGAAGAAGGCGTGCTGGCCATTGGTGCCCGGCTCGCCCCAGTAAATCTCACCGGTGCCGGTGGTGACAGCGGTGCCGTCGCGGCGCACGGACTTGCCGTTGGACTCCATAGTCAGCTGCTGCAGGTAGGCCGGGAAGCGTCCGAGGTCCTCGGAGTAAGGCAGCACCGCGTGGGTCTGCGCGCCAAAGAAGTTGGAGTACCAAACGCCGAGCAGGCCCATGAGCACCGGCACGTTCTGCTCCAGAGGCGCAGTGCGGAAGTGCTCGTCCATGGCGTGGAAGCCCTCGAGGAAACGCATGAAGTCCAGCGGGCCGATGGTGCACATGAGCGACAGACCGATAGCGGAATCAACGGAGTAGCGGCCGCCCACCCAGTTCCAGAAGCCAAACATGTTCTGGGGGTCGATGCCGAACTCCGCGACCTTCTCCGCGTTGGTGGAAACGGCAACGAAGTGCTTGGCGACGGCCGACTCATCACCATCAAACTGCTCAATCAGCCAGCGGCGTGCGGCGTGAGCGTTGGCCAGGGTTTCCTGGGTGGTGAAGGTCTTGGAGGCCACGATGAAGAGGGTGGAGCCGGCGTCGAGGCCGTCGAGAGTCGCGGCGAGGTCCGCCGGGTCGACGTTAGAAACGAACTCCGCGCTGATACCCGCTACCTCGTAGGAACGCAGCGCCTTGGCAGCCATCGCGGGGCCCAAGTCGGAACCGCCGATGCCGATGTTGACGACCTTCTTGATGGTGTGGCCCGTATGCCCCAGCCACGCACCGGAGCGCAGCGCAGTGGCGAAGTCACGCATGCGGCCCAGAACCTCGTGGACGTCGGCAGCAACGTCTTGGCCGTCGACGCTCAAGTCCTTCTCCACAGGCAGGCGCAGCGCGGTGTGCAGCACAGCACGGTCCTCGGTGTTGTTGAGGTGCTCGCCGGTGAACATGGCGTCGCGGCGGCCCTCGACGTCCGCGGCGCGGGCAAGATCCACCAAAGCGGTGACGACTTCCTCATCGATGAGGTTCTTCGACAGGTCCACGTGCAGGCCCGCAGCATCGAAAGAAAAGTCTGCGGCGCGGGAAGCGGAGTTGGCAAAAAGCTCACGCAGGTTGAGGTCCTTCTTGCTCTCAAAAAGCGAGGTGAGCGCGGCCCACTGCGGCTGAGCGGTGATGTCCATTGCAAAAGCCTTTCTGGCAGGTAGCAGACATGAAACTTACTGTGTCCACCGTAGTCCAGAAATCTCTTCGGTGCCGAGACAGAAGGCTGCGCTGGGTTGAGCTAGGCGTAAAGCTTGAGGCCGAATTGCTTCATTGTGTTTGCGATCTCCATGGCGCCCGTCTCGGAGCCGGAGTAATCGTAATAGTCGCCAAAGGACACGACTCCTGCTGCATATAGTTTGCCGTCGATGGAGGCGTAGACAGGACCACCGCTATCACCGGTATCGCTGTAGCTGCCGAAGGTGAAAAGCCCTTGAGCACCGAATCGGTCGATGAAAGGGTCGCAGGCAATGCCTGCTGTGGAACCGGCAAAGCACAACGTGGGCTTCTTTCGCGTGATTTCTTCCAGGCTCATCCATCCGGCTAAAGGCGCATTGAGCGCCGGTGAGGTAGATACTTCGGCGTCGGGGTTGGACACTTCGATCAGCGCAATGTCGGCCGAGTTGATGCTATCTGTGTTGGTGTTGCTGGCCTTCATTACCATCTGGCCTATCTCTACCTCGCTGCCGGAGCGATCTTCATAGTAGAAGCTGTCGCCCTTGTCCCCGCAGTGTCCGGCGGTAAGGATAAAGAGGCGCTGCCCATCGCCGGCGAAATGACCGGTAGAGCACCGGCCATCATTCGTGCGGTTATAGATAGCCGCACCCGGCGTCAATACTCCCACGTCCATGTAGTAGTCGGCTTTTAGTGCGTTGTACAAGTTATTGCGGGGCTCAAGCAGCTCTGCATGGGGGATTTCAGTGGAGTTAACCCAGAGCGCATCGCCGTCGAGGACCTCTTCGGAGCCTTGCATTGTTCCGGATGCTCCGGAACCTTGTCTGCGTTCGGAGTCGCTGACGGAGGGATGGTCGAGTGGAGTAGCGGAATTTGAGGTCTCAGGTGAAGAAAAGCTGCCGCAGGCGGTCAACACTAAGGCAGTGGCAACTGCGGTGAGAACTACAGCGGAGCGAGAGTACACATGCATGCTGAGAGCCTAAAACACCGCTACTTCAGGTGCGCGTGCGTTGGGGATTAGTCCGAGTTGGTGCTAGATTAGCCGAGCTTGCCGCGCCCCAACCGCAGCAGGGCAGAGGCAATCGCGGGGCCCTCCTCGCCAAGCTCGTCGCGGAACTCATTGAGGATGGCAATTTCGCGGGTGTGTACCAAACGGGTACCGCCCGAGCTCATGCGCGTCTTACCAATCGTGCGGGAAATATCGGTGCGGCGCTTAATAGCGTCGAGGATCACGCGGTCGAGGCGGTTGATCTCCTCGCGGTAGCGTTGGATTTCAGCATCGCTGAGCGGGTCATCCGTGCCCGAGGGCATGCGGATGTCGAGGCCGTTGTCCACGACGTTGGGGTCTTGGTGCTCGGGGGTTAAGCCCGAATCTGCGGTGTCAGGATGTGAAGCGCTCATGAGTGAAGATTGTGCCACCACGTTAAGACAAACGGGAATCGCGTGCCGTGACGTCGGTATTCGTCGATAAGAAGCGGCGTGGACGGCAATGTCCGGTGGTGCTAGTAGGTTGGAGAGCATTATGAACAACACTTCTCCGTTTAGGCCTCGTTCTTCGTCTGATCCTTCCGCCGACACCTCCGCCGGTGGCCTGTTTCCCGCGTCCGGGCACAACGCGGATGCCCCTTCCAGCCAGGGAAATGATCTTCTGCTGGAAGGTTTAAACCCGCAACAGGAGGAGGCCGTGACACATTCGGGCTCGCCGTTGCTCATTGTGGCCGGCGCGGGCTCGGGAAAGACCGCGGTGTTGACCCGTCGCATTGCCTATCTCATGCGCGAGCGTGGGGTAGCGCCGTGGCAGATCCTCGCCATTACCTTTACCAACAAGGCAGCCGCGGAGATGAAGGAGCGCGTCGGCCAGCTTGTCGGCCCCGTGGCGGAGCGGATGTGGGTGTCAACCTTCCACTCCATCTGCGTGCGCATCCTGCGCAACAATGCTCAGCTGGTGCCGGGGTTGAACACGAACTTCACCATTTATGACGGCGATGATGCGCGCCGGCTGCTCACCATGATTGCCAAAGACATGCAGCTGGACCTGAAGAAGTACTCTGCGCGTGTTTTGGCTAACCAGATCTCGAACCGCAAGAATGAGCTCATTTCCCCGGAGCGGGCCCGGGCGGAGGCAGAGCGGACGAAGAATCCTTTTGAGCTCACTGTGGCGAGCGTGTACGAGGAGTATCAGCGCCGCCTGCGCGCCGCGAACGCGGTGGATTTCGACGACCTCATCGGGGAAGTGGTGCGCATCTTTAACCAGCACCCACAGGTGGTGGAGTTTTATCGCCGCCGCTTTAAGCATGTGCTTATCGACGAATACCAGGACACCAACCACGCGCAGTACGCGCTCGTTTCGGCCTTGGTGGGCAGGGGCGAGCTGCCGCCGGATGCCCCGGAACTTTGTGTGGTGGGTGATTCTGATCAGTCGATCTATGCCTTCCGCGGAGCCACCATCAGGAATATCCAGGAGTTCGAGCGGGACTACCCGCAAGCGCACACGATTCTGCTTGAACAAAACTACCGTTCGACCCAGACCATCCTGAACGCGGCGAATGCGGTGATTGCGAAGAATGAGGGCCGCCGCGAGAAGAATCTGTGGACCGCCCACGGCGAAGGCGACAAGATCGTCGGGTATGTGGCGGATAACGAGCACGACGAGGCGCGGTATATCGCCTCGGAAATTGATTCCCTGGCGGATAAAGGCACGGCGTATTCCGATATTGCGGTGATGTACCGCACCAATAACGCCTCCCGCGCGTTGGAAGATATCTTCGTGCGCTCGGGTATCCCGTACAAGGTGGTTGGCGGCACGCGCTTCTACGAGCGCCGCGAGATCCGGGACATGGTGGCTTACCTGCGCATTATGGATAATCCGGATGACACGGTGAGCTTGCGCCGCATCATCAACGTGCCAAAACGCGCCATCGGTGACAAGGCGCAGGCGCAAATCGCTCTACATGCGGAGAACCTTGGCGTTAGTTTTGGGGCGGCTCTCCGTGATGCGGCCGAAGGAAAGGTCGCAGGCCTTGGCACGCGGGCGGTCAATGCCGTCACCAAATTCAACGAGATGATGGACGGCGTGCGCGCACAGATTCCGGGCATGGTCAATGAGGTGACGGGCCAGCCGGATTTGGGGGAGCTGCTCAACGCGCTTTTGGACGCCACCGGCTACCGCGCGGAGCTGGAAAACTCCAATGACCCGCAGGATGGGGCACGCCTAGACAACCTCAACGAGTTGGTATCGGTGGCCCGCGAGTTCAGCTCTGAAGCCGCCAATGAAATGGCCTTTATGGGCGCGGACGCAGAGGCAGCCCCGGAGCTTTCGGAAGGCGAAGCCGCGCCGGGCTCGCTTCAAGCGTTCCTCGAAAAGGTTTCGCTCGTGGCTGATGCGGACCAGATTCCAGATCATGAGTCCGGGGTAGTAACGTTGATGACCCTGCACACCGCGAAGGGCCTTGAGTTTCCCGTCGTTTTCCTCACCGGTTGGGAGGATGGCCAATTCCCGCACATGCGCTCCCTGGGAGACCCGAAGGAGCTCAGTGAGGAGCGCCGCCTTGCCTACGTGGGCATTACGCGTGCTAGGGAACAGCTCTACCTCACGCGTGCGATTCTCCGCTCGTCTTGGGGCAACCCGGTGACGAACCCGGCCAGCCGCTTCCTCGCCGAGGTCCCTGAGGACCTCATCGACTGGCGCCGTGAAGAACCGGACAGCTCGCTGTCCAGTGCGTGGGGCGGAGATGATTCCTACCAATACGGGCGAACCTTCGGCTCAGATAGCGGGTTCTTCCGTTCCCGTGGCGGCGGCTATGGCTCGCGGAGCGCTGCGTCTTCCCCTTCGCAGCGCTCGCGCAAGCCAGCTTCGGCGACATCAATGCCGAAGAATAACCATCTCAATTTAGTTGTGGGGGACCGTGTCAACCACGCAAAATACGGGCTAGGCACGGTCATCGAAGCCTCCGGTACCGGCGCGCGGGCGACAGTCACCGTGGACTTCGGCTCAGCAGGCAAGGTCCGCCTCATGCTCATCGGTGGTGTGCCGATGGAAAAGCTCTAAGGCTTTAGATGTGGATGCCGCGCTCGCTGAACCACTCCACCGGGTCAACGGCTGCGCCGCCGCCCGGGTGAACCTCGAAGTGCAGGTGCGGGCCGGTGGAGTGGCCCTCGTTGCCGATGACGGAGATTTGGTCGCCGGCCTCGACGCGGTCGCCGACGTCGACCAGCAGCTGGTCGCTGGGCATGTGGCCGTAGACGGTGATGGTGCCGTCGTCGTGCTGGATGCGGATCCAGTTGCCGAAGCCCTGGGCTGCGCCGGAGGAGATGACCTCTCCATCCATGACGGCGTAGATGGGCGTACCGATTGGGTTCGCCACGTCGATGCCATTGTGGAAGGAACCCCAACGCGGTCCGAAGCCGGAGGTGAAGGTTCCGGAGGTCGGAAAGACCACGGTGTTACCGTTTGCGTCCTGGCTGCGGGTAGGGGTGAGGCCGGAGTGATCGCCTTGCGGCGCGAAGGCTTCAGCGAGTCCGGGAATGCTGGAGGGGTCGAGGACGATATCGAGGCCGTCCTGCGTGGAGTTGATCTCTGGAGTGGATGCCCCGTTGAGGGCCCCGGCCGTCGAAACGAGCAGCCCGGAGAATGCTTTGAAGAGGTCGGCCTTGGAGTCTTCCTTGACTTCGACGTCGTCGGCAGTCGGGCCCTGGCTGGACCCGTCGGAGACATCCACGCTTGCTGCCGGTTCGGCAGCGAACGCTGGGGCCGTCACGGTGGCGGTGGTGACCGCCATGGCGGCGAGTGCGCTGAGCGTGCGCTTCATTACTTCACGTCCTTAAGTCCTGCGGTGGCTCGCTTCCGCCGTCGTAGCCGGCGGAAAGCCTGTGAGCGATAGGATGCGGCCATATCAGCCGCGTTGTGCCTCGAAGTCTGCGACACGCCGGTGCGGTTTCGGCCGTGTGCTGAGCTTCCGTGGCAACGAGATACAAACTATCCCGTGCTATCACCCTGCGCAATGCGCAAAAATGCAGGTAAATACAGGAATTGTTCGAAAAACTATCGAACAGCCCAGCGTGTTACGTGTGTGAAAGAAGTGAAAATTGTTACAGGGGTAAAGTGAAGGTTTAAAGAATGGGGGTAGGGGTTGGGGGTGTGAAAAGAGTTGTTCCCCGGCCGAAGGCTCGGTCGGGGAACGGTGGGCCACGAAGGCTAGGTCAACGAACGCGACTCGCTGCGATCCCGTGCGGTGAGCGGGGCTGTCTTATCGCTGCGATTGACCGCGGCCGCTATAGCGGCGGCTATGAGCGGCACAACAAGCACGGCGAGGAACTGCCACCAATCCGGGGTGAAGTAGTCCTGCGGGCGCAGGCCATGTGGGGGTTCAGAGAAGGTGAAGGCGGACCTATCAGTGAAGAGGAACGTGCCAAGGTGTCCCGCGATCACTCCGAAGAGCATGCTTGCGGTGGCCACTATCCAGGTTTGCCACGCGGCTACCTTGGACATCAGCGAGGGGTGCGCGCCAATCGACTGCAGCACGGTGCTTTCATGGCGCATGGTGTTAGCCGCATTGGCGATGATGAGCGCGAGCACGATGAGGCAGATGATTCCCATTCCTAGGCCGAGGTAGTAGCGGAAGCTCTCGGGGGAGGAGACACCGAACTCCAGTGAGTATCGCGACTGCGAAGCGCTCGCTGTTAGGTCTCGCAGCTCCTCTCGCTCTGCTTCGCTCGGCGCCTCATCCAACGCCAGGGCCTGGCCTACGTAGAAGGGCTTCATGTTCAGCTTTTGAGCGGCCTGCTGGCTAATCAGGACCACGTCACGATCCACGGTAGGCAAGGCCTCAACAACTGGCAGATCGGCGTTGTGGGCTCCGCTTGGCTCTTGACTGTCGACGCGGTTATACGTCTTTACGGTTACCGTGCCGTGTGTCTTGTCCCCGACGTGGCTGCTGTGGGGGAGCACGATGCCGCCGGCCTCCAATGTTTGTGCCGCCGCACGTCGATCCTCTTCCGAGTCGAACTGCCACAGCTCGAGCTGCGAGGAATCAGCTTGGATCATCCTGCTTTGATAGATCAACGGGCTATAAGGGAAGGTCGTCATCAACTCGTGCGCGCACTCTTGGCGGGCCTCCTCGGACTCATCGGTGCGCCGCCCTTGGTTGTCCACGAAGACTGCCCTCTCAACCGGTTTGCTGAGATCGACCTGTGAGCACTGGTAGTCAAATTCGGTGCTGAGCTCATAGAATTCACCATCGTCAGGAAGGCTAAAAGACGTGGTCCACGAGGGGAAAGCATAGAAGGAGTGTGTGCGAGCACCGGTAGCCTGCTGGATGGCCTTTACCGCTGCGCGTTCTTCCGGCGTAGAAGCCTGCGTAGGTTGGTCAAACGTCGTCTCCTCAATCAGCGCTGTGGTCTCCGGCATAACAAGCGCTTCTTCGGCTACGCTCTTTGCGCTATCGGTCATGACGCCTACACCAAACAGGGAGGCTGTGAAGGAGACCGATACGAGAGCGATGGACGTCGGCAAGGCATGCATGCTGCGCCGGGTAAGGCCGCGCCCGGCAAGGCGCAATGCGAGTGGGCCTCGGCGAGACAACAGGGAGCACAGGAAGACCAAGGCCGGGGCAGACGCGGCAACCGCGATGACTCCGAAGAGAGCCAGCACCGTGGGGATGTACTCTCCCCAGGGAGTGAAGCTGAATAGTACGAGCAGAAGAAGGAATGCAGGGCCGATGGCCATCCACTTCCTAAAGCGCAGCAGGCGGTCGGGAGAGGCTCCCTGGATTGCAGCGGAGAGGGCACCACGTTGTGCCAACCATGCGGGAACGATGGAGACAATGACACAGCCTGCCACCGCCACGAGCCACGCGAGAGCAATCGCTAGGAAGGGCAGGCGTGCAGCAAAGTCCGGATAGCGGGCTGTCCACCACACCCACGAGACCGTGAGGCCAACGATCCCACCGATGGTGGCGCCGATTAGTCCCATCAGCAGGCCATAGGCCATCACTGCGAACATGATGTGGCGTGGTAATGCACCCTGGCTCGACATCAGCGCGTACAGGCGCGTATTGCGTCCGGTAGCCAGCGTGAAGACGGGCGCGAGAAGGAAAAGGATGAGCAATCCGGCGATGGCGTAGAGGCCGAAGAAGAAAAGCACGAAAAGAATGCTGCTCAGGATTCCACCAAAGGAATCCGACTCAGAATCGGGTCGGTCCGTATCTCGCAGCTCCGGTGCCCAGATTTCCAGCCCAGCTTCATGGGCGCGGTCGGCGTCCTCTTTGGTCAGCGGCGTGTCACCCACGATGACCCAGGAGGTGCGTATCTGAAAGGACGGGTCGCTGAGAGCGTCATTGAGGGTGGGGGAGGTGACAAAGTCATAGTTTTCGGGAGCAATGGCCGCGACTGTGGCTTGGCGATCGCCGCTGAGGGCGTTGGTGCGCACGGTGATGACGTCTCCGACGGAGGCGTCGATCTTGCGTGCGGTCGAACGCGACAGAACTGCCTGGTTGGGGCCAAGGTTGAATTTATCGACGGCCTCCTGTGCCGGTTCCGGCGGATTCTCTGTGTCGAACTGATCTACCCAGGAGTTGGTTGACTTCCCATTATGGATAAGTGACGTGCTAGAAAAAGTGGTGACCGGGCTGACGCTGAGGCCTTTTGGCAGCACCTGGGCGGCCAGGCGGGGAACGTCTTCGTTGGCAATGTCCTGACGCTCGTTGCTCACCTGAAGGGACCGATCGGGCGAGCTCAAGGCTGCGGAGAGCCGTCCGGAGGAATTATCAAAGAGCGCAATTCCGATGACTAGGGCCACCGGCAAGGCAATGAGCATCACGGCGGCCAGAGTGCGCCATGGATGAAGCTTGAGATCACGCCTCGTCGGGCGGGTAGCGGCATTAATGCCGGACATATTAGCGCACCTCCTCGCCGGTGAGGCGCCCGTCGCGAACCATAACGACGCGGTCGGCCCAGCCCGCGAAACGCGGCTCGTGGGTGACCAGAATGCCGGAAGCACCGGCGTCGATACGCGCGCGTAGAACCTTCATGATCTCCTCGCCCGTCGAGGTATCCAAGGCACCGGTGGGCTCATCCGCGAGCAGAACTTTGCGCGGTCCAATGAGCGCGCGGGCAATCGCCACGCGCTGGGCCTGACCACCGGAGATTTCCTCGGGGAAGCGGTCAATGGTGCCGTCGAGGCCGACCTCGCTCAGCGCTTCCTCTGCTGCCTCACGGCACTGCGCAGGCGATAGGCCATCGAGTTCAAGGGGAAGGGAAACGTTTTCACCAACGGTCAGGGAAGAAACCAGGTTGAAGTGCTGAAACACGAGGCCCAAGTGGCGGCGTCGGGCAATTGCGGCCTTGGCTTTGGAGAGCTGGGAGGCATCGGCGCCGTCGAGAAGCACGCGTCCCGATGTCGGCGGTTGCAACAGTCCTGCGACGTTGAGCAGGGTGGATTTGCCGGAGCCGGAGGGGCCCATGACGGCTACCAACTCGCCCGGTTGTAGCTGCAGGTTGACGGAATCCAGCGCGGTGACCTGGCGAGCGCCGCTGCCGAAGATACAGGTGATGTTTTCGAGTTCGAGCGGGAAAGGAATGTGCTGGGTGGTGGGCACGGAGTCGGGGGTCATCGCGGTTCCTCCTCGGCGGCGGTGGGGGTGGTCGGGTTGGTCAGAGATTCCACGCGGTCGAGCCAACGTGAGAGAGATTCCAAGTCGAAGATTTGGCGCTCCACGGCCAAGCGCTGGGCGCTGCGCTCCGCAGGCAATTCCGAGGCTCGGCGGTTGAGTTCGCGGAGCTGGCGAACGGTGGCGAAACGCTGGGCGTCAAGGACGGCGATAACGTCGACGTCGGAGCGCCGAGCGGCAAGGGACACTTTGAGCACGAGCTCATCGCGTTCGATGGCGTCACTGTGCAAGGTGGACTTCCACCATTGCGAGAGCTCTGCGCGCCCGTCAGGGGTGATGGCGTAGCTGGTGGCGCGGCGCCCGGTGGGGCCGGTGAGCTCGCCGTCGGTGGCGATGAGCCCATCGCGCTCTAAGCGGCTTAGGGTTTGGGCTACTTGGCCCATGTTGAGCGGCCAGAGGTTGTCGAAGGTCTCCGCAAAGCGGGTCTTGATGTGGCTGGCTGTGGAAGGTTGATCACTGAGCAGCGCAAGAACGGAGTGTTTGACGGACATGGTCACCTCCTGCGCGGAGGACAAGGGGAGGATTAGTTAGGTGCATACCCGGTAAGTTACCGGGTAACTATCGGCTTGGCAAGAGGTTCCGGAACGGAGAGTGGTGTTTACCCCCGCCCGGTGTCCCGCGAGGTGGCGCGCGACCCTACGCGCCTGACCATCGGTGAGTGGGGTGAAATACGCAAAAGACGGCATAGAGCAGATTCGCTCTATGCCGCCTACGTGGTGTTGGAAGGTTTGGTCGCGTGAGTTTTAAGCGACGTCGATGCCGCGCTCTGCGAGCCACGGAACCGGGTCCACGGCACCTTCACCGGTGGGGTGAATTTCGAAGTGCAGGTGGGAGCCAGTAGAGAAGCCGAGAGAACCCATGCCGGCGATCTTCTGGCCAGCGTGGACGCGCTCGCCAACAGCGACGTCAAGGGTCTGCATGTGGCCGTAAACGCTCATGGAGCCGTCATCGTGCTTGATGCGGATCCACTGGCCGTAGCCGGAAGCCGGGCCGGAATCGATGACGGTTCCATCCATAACGGAAAGGATCGGGGTGCCCACGGCATTAGCGATGTCGATGCCGGAGTGGAAGGAGCCCCAGCGGGGGCCGAAGCCCGAGGTGAAGGTACCTTCTGCCGGGCGGGCTACGGAAGGCGCGCGGTTTGCCTCATCGGCGGCGGCGCGGGCATCAGCGGCCTGAATGGCCTTATCCAGCTGCGTGGACAGGTCAGCGACCGGCTTGGTTTCCGCGATGGAGAGGATCTGCGGTGCTGCGTCCTCGACGGCGGCCTGTGCGTCCTTGAGCGGATCGGTGTCTGCCTGCAAGGTGTAATCGATGGACTGCGCCTTGGTCTCGCCGGTGCCGGCGGATTGAATGGTGCCAGCTGCGGCACCGCCAACGCCTGCGGTAGATACGGCACCAGCTGCGATGGTCATAACCGCCAGGCGTCCCTTTGTGGTCTGCGAGGTGGTGATTTTGCGGTGGCGACCTGCGCTTCGCTGAGTCTTGCTTCGCATGAACTCTTCTTCCGTCTTAATTCACTATCGTCCAACCAAAATAATCGTTACGTCTAAATCTGGTTGGTTATCCGATTGTGACCTTCCTGTTACCAACGAGATGTAACAGTAGCGTCTCGACGGATGCAGAGCAACCCGGATTGCAGTTTTTCTTCTGAATATGCCGAAAGATTTCTATGTCATGATACGACAGCTGTTTCCTGTGAATGAAGTGAAGCTATGGTCAGGGAACCGGGCAGTCAGCGCAGAGGACGCAAGTAAAGGAGTCCCGCAGAGTTGTTGATTCGGGGGAGTATCGGATCAATCGGATCGGATATCGACGCGCCACCCCCGGTGGGGGAGGTGCTCGTGGCAAAGTGGACGCCGATGAATAAGAACACGAGCCCCCAGTCCAGGACGTCAGCTCGCCCCCGCGCGCATGTGCGTGGACGCGGCGATGGCGCTGAGCGCTCTGAGCGAGGCTACCGGCGAGACCGCCGGGCTCCTGCTGAGCGCATCAAGGGAATTGAATCGGATAAGGCTCGCGCTCGTCGCGCGCAGGCCCCGACGACGTTGCGCGGGCGAATTCGCCGCATGCTTATCGTCGTCGGCATCCCGCACCTCGTCGTGGTTCTGGGCATACTCGTGGTCGCTATCGCCGCGCTCCTCCTCACTAGCTCCCCCTTCGCGTGGCTGAACACCATCGTGGGGGAGGCGTGGATGGTGTTTAACCTGGCTCCAATCCGCGCTGGCGGGATTGATATCGGTGTCCTACCTGTTCTTCCTGCCGCCTTCTTGGCCTGGCTGGTAGGCCGCCGCGTTCGAGCGGCGGTCAAGGACAAGGTGAGGATTAATGACTTGCTTGTCCTGAGCTGCTGCGTGCTGGCAGTGCCGGTGGTTCTGACCATTATTGCGTGGTTGATGCTCTGGGATGCCGGAAAGGTTTACGACGTCTCTCCGCCGGAGTTGTATCGCGTTGTGCCCCGCATGCTCCTTCTGCATGCCGCTGCTCTCATTGGAGGCATGGGCCCGCGCTTGTGGAAGGCCTTGGCTAAGCGCAGCGGAGTTCCCCGCGTATTCGTCGACGCCGCCCAAATCGGCCTGAGCTACCTTGGCTACCTTGGCGCCGCAGGGCTGGTTCTCGTTGTGATTATGTGGGGGTGTGGCTGGTCGCGCCAGGCTGAGATGCTCGCTAGCTATCCGGTTCTCACAGCGATGGGGACCGTGGGGCTTTTCCTGCTAAGTATTCTGTACCTCCCGAATGCCGCAGTTGCTGCGGGGGCGGTGCTGAGCGGCTCGGAACTGCACATTGGTGAAGGTACTAGCGTGAGTCTGTTCAGCGGCCACGTAGTTCCACTTCCGCCGCTGCCGTTGGCCGCAGCCGTTCCTCCTTCCATCAGCTCGTGGTTCGCGGTTCTCTTGGTTGTTCCAGTACTCGCTGCGGTGGCGGCGTTTTATCGTCGCCGAGCGCTGGTGTCTTTCCACGTAGCGCTTGTTGCAACCATCACTGTTGCCGTGTCCTCTCTCGTGGCGTACTACGCCGTGTCCGGCGCGCTAGGCGTGTACGGCTACACCGGGCCGGAGCTGTGGACAGCGGTGGGGCTGAGCTCCCTGTGGTGCCTCGTCGTGGGGTGTGCCTTTGCGACGTCTCAGGCGGTGTCCGCATCGCGTGCTCGCCGCGCTACCGCCCCGGCTGCTGAGGCAGAAGCCCCCGCGGCTGCCGAGGAGACGACGACAGACTCCACCGACACTGCTCAGCCGGAGCAGGATTCTGCAGTGCTTGGCGACGCCACCGCTGCCGAAGCGGAAGAAGCAGAGACTGACGCGGAGGAATCCAACCCCGACGAAGAAAGCGAAGCCGAGGCCGACGCTGAGGACGAAATAGAGGACGAGCAAGAGGGCCAGACTAAGGAGCAAGCTGAGGCGCCAGCTGAGGAACAGGTCGAAAGCCAGACTGAAACCGACGTAGTTGACGCAGAAGTCGTGGACGTAGAAAGTGCCGAAACCGAGGCTGAAACCGATGAGACCGCTGAAGCCACGGGGAAGCTCGACACAGACGCAGAGGAACACCAAGAAGCTGAAGGCCCCACAAAAGAGTAAAAATTCCGCGGTTCACGGCGGTAGCGGCTAGGCTGTAGCGCGTGACTACACCGCATCAGCCCGCTGCTATTGCCCACCTCAACGTTGTTGTTCTGGTTTCCGGAACTGGCTCGCTATTGCAGGCCATCGTCGATGGCCAGGATGAGCATTACAGCGTCGTGAAAGTCATCGCGGACGTGCCTTGCCGGGGCATTGAGCGCGCGAGGGCGGCGGGAATTGCCACCGAAGTCGTAGAGATGGGCGCTGACCGTGCCGAATGGAACCAACGTCTGGTTGCCGCAGTGGATGCTGCGCAGCCAGACGTTGTTGTTTCTGCAGGCTTTATGAAGATCTTGGGCAAAGATTTCCTGGATCGCTTTGAAGGTCGCACCATTAATACCCATCCAGCGCTTTTGCCTGCCTTCAAAGGCGCGCATGGCGTACGCGATGCGCTGGCTTATGGTGCCAAGGTCACAGGCTCGACCGTCCATTTCGTTGATGCCGGCGTCGATACCGGCTCCATCATTGCCCAGGAACCCGTCCGGATTCTGGCAGAGGATGATGAGGCCAGCTTGCACGAGCGCATCAAAGTGGTCGAAAGAGAACTTATCGTTAGCGTTCTCCGCGCGGCGCGCGTGGAGGGCGAAGCACTCAGCATTCAGCTCTAATTAATTCATTACCGCAAGGAAGGCTTAAGTCCCCGTACCATGAGCGAAGATCGTAAGAACATCAAGCGCGCGCTGATTAGCGTTTATGACAAGACCGGTCTAGAAGACCTCGCCCGGTCCCTCGATAACGCTGGCGTGGAGATTGTTTCCACCGGTTCCACCGCGAAAAAGATCGCAGACTTGGGCATTGACGTCACGCCCGTCGAGAAGCTCACCGGCTTTCCAGAGTGCCTTGAGGGCCGTGTGAAGACGCTGCACCCCCGCGTGCATGCGGGAATCCTGGCGGATACCCGCAAGGACGATCACCTCAAGCAGCTTGAGGAGCTGGAGGTAGAGCCCTTCCAACTCGTCGTGGTGAACCTGTATCCCTTCCGTGAGACGGTGGCCTCCGGAGCCGACTTTGATGGCTGTGTCGAGCAGATCGATATCGGCGGCCCGTCCATGGTGCGCGCGGCCGCCAAGAACCACCCCTCCGTTGCTGTGGTTGTAGACCCTGCGCGCTATGGCGAGGTCGCAGACGCCGTGGTCAACGGTGGCTTCACGCTGGAACAGCGCCGCGGCCTAGCCCGCGATGCCTTCCTGCATACCGCTGATTACGACGCCGCGGTGTCTGCGTGGTTCGTCGATCAGCTCAGCGAGGGCGAGGAGACCACCCCGCTGCGCTACGGCGAGAACTCGCACCAGTCCGCGACCGTGACCCGCATCGGTGCCAAGGGACTGGCCAATGCGACGCAGTTCAACGGCAAGGAAATGAGCTACAACAACTACCAGGATGCTGACGCCGCGTGGCGCGCCGCCTGGGATCATGAGCGCCCGTGCGTGGCAATCATCAAGCATGCCAACCCGTGTGGCATCGCGGTGTCTGACGAGTCCATCGCGGCTGCTCACCGCGCGGCCCATGCCTGCGACCCGATGTCCGCATTCGGCGGCGTCATCGCTGTGAACCGCGAGGTCACCGTGGAGATGGCGGAGCAGGTCAAGGAGATCTTCACCGAGGTCATCGTGGCCCCGTCCTACGAGGAGGGCGCCATCGAGGTTCTTAAGGCCAAGAAGAACCTCCGTGTGCTGCAAGCTGAGTACGAGGCTCCGCAGGTGGAGCGCAAGTACATTTCCGGCGGTGTGCTCACCCAAGAGCCGGATACCTACCAGGCGGAGGGCGATAACCCGGCCAACTGGACGCTGGCTGCGGGCGAGGCCCTGAACGAATCCGATCTAGCGCAGCTCGAGTTTGCTTGGCGCGCCGTGCGTGCGGTGAAGTCCAACGCCATCCTGTTGGCTAAGGATAATGCCACCGTGGGCGTGGGCATGGGCCAGGTCAATCGCGTCGACTCCGCCAAGCTCGCGGTTGAGCGCGCCAACACGCTGGCCGACGGCACCAACCGCACCGAAGGTTCCTTCGCTGCATCGGACGCCTTCTTCCCGTTTGCGGATGGTCTCGAGGTTCTCCTCGATGCCGGTGTCAAGGCCGTGGTTCAGCCGGGTGGTTCCATTCGCGATGAAGAAGTCATCGAGGCCGCTAAGAAGGCTGGCGTGACCATGTACCTCACCGGAACCCGCCACTTCTTCCACTAGAGCCTGAACCAAAGCGTTCCAGCAAACTTCAACTGCCCTAGCTGACGAATCTAGCCGCGTAATTCGACGCGGAAGCGCAAGATTTGGCGGCTAGGGCAGTTATGATCTCAGTTTCTTAAGCGCCCGTGATGGTCATAGGCGTGGTCGCAAGCGCGGCCGTCGAGGTTGGCTCGGAGCTTGTACCAGTCTGCTCCGTATTGGATGATTCGCGGCCCCAGATAAACCACGCGCCGACGCCAAGGACGACAGCCAGGATGAGGAGCAAAGCAATCAGCGCCGCGATGGCGCCGCTGAAGCGCCCTGTGCCTTTCGGCGGGGTAGGAGCGGCATAAGAGTTGGGCTGGGGTGGATTTGGGGGTGTTGGCGCGCCACCACTGAACGGCTGCGGGGCGGGGCTAGCGGGGTGCCCACCGAACGGGGGAGTGCTTCCGAATCCGCCGCTCGGACCATTTGTGCCGCCGGGATGGCCCGGGCGGCCAAACCCGGGAGCAGGTGAACCGAAGCCGGAGGAACCGGAGTCGCGTGGAGGGGTGCCCGAAGGACCAGTAGGAAATGACATGGCGGGAGATCAGCAACCTTTCCGTGCACAGGAAGTTAGAGCATCGAGATACCTCTAACAATCTAAACCCTTAAGCACCGTCCGTGGGGACTTCAATGGAAGCTCGTGGGAATACTCCCCAGTGGGGCAGGAAGCGCTGGCAGCACAGCAGAGCACACACTGTGCAAAGCGCGAGTAAAGACGTAAACGCTGCGCAGAGAATTGTGACTGTGCAAAGATAGGACAGATAGAAAACGCCTATTGGCAATTGCAAACGTCACGATCTACGGAGGCTTCGGTGACTGATTCAGATCGCAATCATGGATTCGGCGCGCATCCCCAGCAGGGAAACGGCAGCCAGCCACAGCCTTCTCATCAAGAAACCCACCCGGAAACCGCGGATTTTGAAGCCCCGCCAACACAACAGCGCCCAGTACAGCCCCAGCAATACCCCCAAAACATGGGAAATAATCCGGGCTACTCGCAATCGGGTGAGCACAACTACTCAAATCCTTTTGCTCCCTCCGGATCCCAGGGCCAGTATCCTCAGCAGCAGCAATTCCCCACGCAACAGTTCCCGCCCCAGGCGGCGCCGCAGGACGGATTTGGCCAGTACGATCAGCAGCCGGCTGCCTATGCGAATTCCTATGCACAGGACGATGCCGGAAACCATGGTTCCTCTAATTCCGGAAAGCTTGTGCTCATCGGCGTGCTGATCTTGGCAGTAATCCTCGTTATTGCCGCGTTGGCCTACCTCATTTTCTTTAAACACGCTGACTCAGGATCCCAGGCTGAATCGCCCCAGGCGCCAGCCCAACTCACCGAGCAGAATGAGGGTCCACAAGACAGCACTTCAGCTGCGGAGGAACCTGAGAAGACCTCAGAGCAGTCCACGACGACCTCCAAGGCGCAGAAGCGCCCCGAGCACCCTGACCTGCCCGCGGGCGCTATCCCGGCGAACGACGCCGCGCGTAACAACGAGCCCGGCGGCAACTTCAACAGTGTCTATCGCGGCACTGAGGTGACGACGGAGCCGTTCGCCAACTCCGTGCGCGATGAATACGTCAAACACTACGTCGATACCCACGAGTTTGACGCCACGATTAGGGCTTTTAGCCCGAAGACCAAGCTGTTCTACACCATGGATTGTTCCGATAACGGCGAGTATGTGACCTGCACTGGCGGCAATAATGCGGTTGTATACATCCTCTAATGTGTAAGCGAGTATCGATGAAATTCGGAACACGACCAAGCCGCACGCATGAACACCCGCGACGCCGGCCGGCGGCACTGGCAGCGCTGGTGGGGATCGCGGTGGCGTCGCTCAGCGCCTGCACCATTGGGGACGTCTCTCAGCCGGAACCAAGTGCTCCAGCAAGCAGCCCGCAGCCTTCCCTTCCTGATTCTGGATCCGGCTCGTCCGCAAGTCCTGCCCCTGATTCCATCCTCGACAAGGAACCATCCGTGATTAAGGCCACCGACCTTCAGGAAGCCGTCGACGCCATCGCCGCCGACAACCCAGGAACCGGAATCGCGGTGGCTGGGTCACAGACCGTCGCGGCTGCCGGCATCACCGACCCGCGGCCCGCATGGTCCACGGCGAAAGTCCCCCTGGCCATCGCCGCCGAACGCGCCGGGGTAGCGGATCCGGACGCTGTGTCTCGAGCAATTACTTTTTCCGATAACGCTGCGGCAGATTCTCTCTGGGAAGCCCTCGGCGGGGGAGCGCAGGCGGCACAGGCTACCCAGGAAATCATCGGAACCGCCACCGTTCCCGCCACGCCACCGCGCCCCGGGTTTAGCGCCTTCGGCCAAACTCAGTGGCCGGTGTCCGAGCAAGCAAAATTCGTCGCCGCGCTGGGATGCCAGGAAGGCGCAGATCCCATCCTCGCGGCCATGGGTGACGTTGATCCGGCACAGCAGTATGGCCTTCGCACCCTCGACGGGGCGGTGGTGAAGGGCGGCTGGGGGCCTGCCGAGGACGGTTCCTATGAGGCCCGTCAGATGGGGCTTATCACGCTAGGTGGACACACGGTGGCGGTGGCAATTTTTGCCGCAGCACCATCCGGTGATTACGGCGAAGCCCAGCAGATGCTCACCCGACTAGCCAGGCAATTAGAAACCGCTCAGGTGGAGTGGCCGGACGCGGGATGCCAGCAGGGAGCTGTCTAAAAGCCCTAGTGCGGTTCCTAGTGAGGCCAGTAGTCCTCGAATTTTCCGGCCTCCCCGTCGATGTCATAGTCCGTACCCCGGATGTTGAGCACGGAGCCGGTGTCATCCCCGCTGGTGGGATCGAGGATTGTGGCGCTAAAGGAGCTTCCCTCACCGCGCGCCGGACCAAAGGCAGCACCGCTGGACCAGACTCCGCGGTAGAAAAGGGAGTCCTGCTTTTCGCAGACCACAATGTGCGAATCGGGATCCGAGCCATGGGCAGCGAAAACCATGCTCTCGCCTTGCTGGCAGCGTGCCTCTGGGTAGTCGGACCATCCGGCCGCGGTGAGTCCTTCGGGGACATCGGCAGCATCAGGATTGAGAGAAGTCTTCGGCGCCTGCTCATTTGCAGTTTCCTCGTCGTCAGCTGTTCCTTCTTCTGCGGCCGTCTCCTCCGGCGCAGCCCGGCCTACGCGGGTGGGTTCCTGCTCCGTTGCGCTGCCGGCTTCGGGGCTTGCCTGGCTGGTGGAACGGACATCATTCCAAATCACGATTCCGGCAATCAGCAGTGCGATAAGGATCGCAATGGCGCAGATGATCGGAACGAGGTTGCGTTGCTCTGACTGGGGCCGTTGAGTCTGGCCCGACGCCGGCGTAGGGGGCTTATGCGCGTAATGGTTAGTGCCAAATCCTGGGGTGCTCATAGGGTCCTTGGAAAACAGTAGAGAACTACAGGTAGCATATCTGGCTCCGCACAACCAGACGGAACTGCGGGGTAGCACCCTCCATTTGGGGGCGATGGGACATGGCAACCTCAAGCCTTGCTATGCATATGGTGCAATGGGGCGGTGACTAATTCCTACTTCGTGCAATGGCTTACCCAGCAAAAGCGGTATACCACCGTGTACCTGCTGGGCGAGGGCGGCATGGGGCAGGTTTTTCATGCAACCGATCCGGACCTGTCCCGTGAGCTCGCGGTTAAAGTGCTGCTGGATGATGTTCGGGATGAGGCCTCTCGAGCCCGTTTCCACAACGAAATGAAGGCTCTCACCAGGATCGGTAGCCACCCGGGGGTGGTTCAGTTCTATTCCAAGGAGTCGACGCCGCGCGGGGATGACGTGATGGTCATGGCGTTCATTGACGGTGGAACCTTGGCGCAGGCGATCCGGGAACGAGCCAACAAGGGGAGGGGATTTACGGTCGCCGAGGTGGCGTACTACCTCAAACCGATTGCCGCGGCGCTGGACTATATGCACCACGAGCTGCACCCCGGGTGGGTGCATCGGGACATCAAGCCCGCCAATATCTTGCTGCGCAAAAACCCGGGCAGCCTGCCGCCGGCTGTGCTGAGTGACTTCGGGATCAGTATCGAGGAAGGCCAGTCGCGCCTGACCAAGGTCGGTCACATCGTGGGTACCGAAAAGTATTTGGCCCCAGAGAATAACGGCCATGCTTATGGTGATGATGACATGTCGGCGCGCGCGGACGATTACTCGCTGGCGCTTATCGCTTTCGAGATGCTCACGCTTCACCACCTCAAGGACACGATGCCGCGCAGCGAGTGGGAAGGACAGCGCCGTATCCCGGATCTGTCCAGCGATGCCTTCGCCGTATTCCTTGCAGAAGACACTGCTCGCGTTGCCTCGGAGCTACAGACCGTGCTGAACAAGGCGCTCAACAGCGTGCCCATGCAGCGCTATGCGCGGGCCCAGGATTTCATCGCCGCGCTTGACGACGTCTCCCGTTCCCGCCCCTCCCAGCCCGCTTCCGGCCCTACTTCCTCTGCCCCGCGTAGCGCCCCAGCCCTGCGCGGCGCCCCAGCCCCGCAGCCTTCGTCGCAACCAGAGCAGCCGCGGAATGAACGAAGCACTGCGCGGACGGGACAGTTTGGCCAACAGGGGCAATCACCCCAGCGTTGGCCGGAGCCCTCCGCCTCCTTTGGGTCCATGGATCGGGCAAGGCCAACTGGCTTCGTCGCTCCCTCTAATCCGATCGCGTCTTCGGGAACCGTGTCACCCTCCACACCAGTTACCCCGGCGATGCCAGGGTCTACGGTGCAACGACGGTCTACTCCTCAACGGGCAACCCGCAAGCCGGCCGCGAAGGATAATTCGAATGCCCTCATCATCACGGTCACCGTCGTGGTCATCATCCTTATTTTCATAGTGACGTGGGCTATCGTGGCCTAGCCCCAGCTGAATTGGGCTGTGGCTTAGCACGCCGAGACATAGTGAGAGCCGCTACACTGAAGGGCACTGTTTGAAGGCGCCTCGCCGACATACCCGGCGAAGAGCGCGAGTTGTCCAGCCCTACGGAGGTGTCTATGAGCCAGCAACAACCACGCCCGCCGCAGAACGCACCGCGGGGGCCCAGGCTGCGCATCGATGACCTGATCGGCGGCGTGAAGGTTATTTCCCCGGGTGAGGAAGTCATCGTCGGCCGCGCCGGTGACTTCCGGGTGGGTGAGGAGGACCTCAGCCTGCACCGCCAGCTCTTCCAGCTGTGGTATGGCGGCCAGGGGTGGATGATCTGCAACGTGGGCAGTCACATCCCGCTGCGCATAGAGCTACGTGGGGTCAAAGGATTTTCGCGCATTGACCTCGGCCCCCGCTCGGTCGCGGCGGTACCCCCAGGGCCATCGAGGGTTACCTTTGAGACGCCAGAATGCCCCTACGAGCTGTATATCGACGTAGAAAACAGCAACTATTCGCGCCGTACCAAGCGCGAGCAGGACGTTGATGAAGAGCGCACACGCACCCGTCACGTGCCCAATGATGAGCAAGAAGAGCTGCTGCGCCAGCTAGCCAGCTACCTCAAGAAGCCGGGCTCCACCGACGCCGATATCCCCTCGGTGCGCGACATTGCTGAGGCGCTGGGGTGGACCGAAAAGAAGACGAACCACAAGATGGATCGCCTCGTCGATAACCTCCGCGCTGACGGCGAAAAGGCCTACAAGCCTTATAAGACCTTCTTGGCGCACTACGCCATTCGACACGGCCGCTAGCGGGCCGACCTCTTGCGGTCCGCGGCGGCCGCGGCGGCGGAAGAAATAGAGTCGTTGCGGTTCTTGAGCAGCTCCAGGGTGGTCGCCTCGGCGTCGTCGGGAGGGGTGGCGCCGAGGACTGCTAGGGCGGCGTCGGCAAGCATGGCGGACTGCTCCGGCACGCGCTGCGAGGCATCAAACGGTGCGTTGCCATCATTGGGGCGCATTTCAATGACGGAGAGCGCGATGTGGAAGGGGAGCTCGATGCGCGGATCGTCCTCGCCCACAATTCCTGCGGCGGCAGTACGGAAGTGATCCTTGAGGCGGTCGCGCTGCTCGTGATATTCACCGAATTCGGGGGAATTAGCCACCGGCAGCTGATAAAGGCGGCCGACGTTCCACGCCGAGGTCAAAAGCAGGCGAGATTCGGCTGCTACCAGTGACCACAGGCGCTGCGCCGGCGCGGCATCGGAGGCCGCAAGCTCATCCGCCAGCTCCAGCGAGGGTTCGATGGTGGAATTCAGCAGAGTGAGGAAGATATCCGTCTTCGAAGGAAAGTGATAGTACAGCGAAGCCTGACGGATGCCGACGGCATCAGCAATTTGGTGCGTGGAAGTTGTAGCAAAACCCTGGGTGGTAAAAAGCTCGGATGAGGCATCCAGGATTTCTTCGCGCGCGGTATTACCCCGGCGGCGTGGGCTATTCTTCCGTGGCCTGCCAACGCTACCTGCCATGAGGCGGACTCCCTTCGATAATGTTCAAGCAATAACTGACGGCAAATCAGTAATCGTACACTCCGCCGCAAACGGCGATTGCTAAAGCTCAGCTTTCACTACTGCCAACCACATTACCGTGCCGAATCATGATGGATTCAAAGGCAGCGGAGACTGTGCGGCACGCCGATCCATAGGCGGTGCGGTCCAGTGGAGGCAGATCCCCGAGCACGACACTGTGCTGGACGACGCCCTCGTACCACCGCCCCAACTCCAGCGCGATGCCCGTGCCCCAAGCGAGACTCAGGCCCTCCGCCTCCGCGGTGGTGAGCTGCTCACGCTCCACGCCGATGGCAAGACGGTCTTGGGTGGGGCGGGGCGCTGGTGCTGCCCAACGCGCGATGGCAGAAATGGGCGCCAGCAAAGAAAAACGAATTGACACATCGGCTAAACGATCGGGAAGCCCATCCACGAGCTTGAGCGGTGCTGGGCGCTGTGACACAGCCTCGGCGTAGAGCTCCTCCTCGCCGCCAGACCCCAGTGGGCGGCCAGCATCGGCACGGGTTGATGCGCAATCCTGTACCGCGCCGCAGGTCAAACCGGCCTCGGTGATGACCTTCGCTAGCTGTTCGTCAGTGCCTAACCACGTGATGGGTAGTGAGGGGAGGAGGTCGCCGCGGGCAGCGGCGCCGGTGAGGCGAACCGGGCTGGCGAGGCCTGGAGAACGGATGATGTCCGTGACCACGCGAGAAAACCACGCAGCGAGTTCCACACCGTCTCCCCGGTGGGCAGTTGCGTTGCGCACCAAATCCTGCGCTTCTTCTAGCAAGCCGCGTGCATGGGCGGGGGACTGGCAGTGGGTAGCGAGTTCGCTGAGGTCTGTGAGTGATTCGTGCAGTGGCATAAAGGCTTAAGTTCCCTTTCCATCAGGGGCGTTCTAACCCTTCAATGTAGCACTCGGGGGTGCCAGCTCTGGCTAAGACAGGTGCGGTGCACGATCCCCAAGAGGACAGCGGAAAACGAAAGCCGCCGCCTACCATGCCCCTTAAACGGGGAGGTAGGCGGCGGCTTAAAAGCTCTTTTGTCCTGTCCTAGTGAGTCACGAGTACAGCGGCAAAAGTGCGCTGTTGAAACCAGCTAGTGTTTAGCGGGACGTGAACGGCAGGAGAGCCATTTCGCGAGCGTTCTTGACGGCAGTAGCAACCTGGCGCTGCTGCTGCGGGGTCAGACCGGTGACGCGACGGGAGCGGATCTTGCCACGATCGGAGATGAACAGACGCAGGGTCTTGATCTCCTTGTAGTCAACCTTCTCAATGCCCTCGGCCTTGAGCGGGTTCTTCTTCGGGCGACGGGTCTGCTCCATACGGAACTTCTTGTGATTATTACGCTTGACAGCCATTGTATGGGTACCCCTTTACCAGCTGGACTTGCGAACGCCCGGCAGCTCACCACGGTGAGCCATGCCGCGCATACGGACACGGGACAGACCGAACTTGCGGAGGTAACCGCGCGGACGTCCATCGGCGGAGTCGCGGTTACGGACGCGGACGCGAGCAGCGTCGCGCGGCTGACGGTTCAGCTCGAACTGCGCCTCGAGGCGCTCTTCGTCCGGGGTGTTCGGGTTCTTGATGATTGCCTTGAGCTCAGCGCGACGCTCCGCGTAGCGGGCGACGATTTCCTTGCGCTGCTCGTTCTTGGCGATCTTTGACTTCTTAGCCATAAATTATCGCTCCTCGCGGAATTCGACGTGCTTGCGGACGATCGGATCGAACTTCTTCAAGGTGATGCGATCCGGGTTGTTGCGCTTGTTCTTACGGGTCACGTAGGTGTAGCCGGTGCCCGCAGTGGACTTCAGTTTGATGATTGGACGGATGTCATTACGTGCCATCTTTAGATCTTCTCCCCACGTGCGCGAATCTTGGCCACGACGGACTCGATGCCGTCACGGTCGATGATCTTCATGCCCTTGGTGGAAACATTCAGGGTGATGGTACGGCCCTCAGAGGGCAGGTAGTACCGACGACGCTGCACGTTGGGGTTCCAACGGCGCGAGGTGCGGCGGTGCGAGTGCGAGACCTGCTTGCCGAATTCCGGCTTGCGGCCCGTTACCTGGCAAATAGCCGACATGGGTCTTCTTTCTCCTAGCCGCCCACATCGAAAGCGACTAACGGAGTGCCTATATCCGCGGTGAGGCGCGGCGCTCTAAAAAGTGAGGTTGAGCAGGAGGCTTAATCCGTTGAACACCAGTTGATGGGGCGTAAAACGATTACTTTGACAACAGCAAGGGGAAATCTTACATGCCGCGGCCTGTAGAACCTAATCACCGCTGTCGTGCAACCCGGCTTTGATACCTATTATCCAAGCGCCATTTCCGTCGAAGGTGCTGGCGGGGTGATTGTTTGTGCTTGCCGTTGCGTTGCTCTGAGGAGTATGAACTGCGGCGATTTCGATTTTGATGCCTGCGGCCTGTAGGATGTTTCAAGTTGTCGGCGCGAGCCGCACGTTTGTAAGTATAGAGACCCAACTCGGGCACGATCCTTTCACGCTCTCACGCGTCACGGAAGGAACCGACCCGTAGTTCAACCCTGAGGGAATCGACATATGAAGAAAGACATCCACCCGGATTACCACCCGGTGGTCTTCAAGGACGCCGGTACCGGCCACTCCTTCCTGACCAAGTCCACCGCTACCTCCGAGCGCACCGTTGAGTGGGAAGACGGCAACGAGTACCCGCTCATCGTCGTCGACGTGACCGCTGAGTCCCACCCGTTCTGGACCGGTGCGCAGCGCGTTATGGATACCGCTGGCCGCGTTGAGAAGTTCAACCAGCGCTTCGGTGCAATGGCTCGCCGCAAGAAGAAGAACGCGTAAGGAGGATAGGAAAAGATGGCAACTCCTAAGTTTAAGAAGTCCCGCGCGAACACCCACTCTCGCCGTTCCCAGTGGAAGGCTGACAATGTCGCCCTCCAGGAAGTCACCATCGACGGTCAGACCGTGCGCATCCCGCGCCGCCTGGTCAAGGCTGCAAAGCTTGGCCTGGTTGACGTCGAGCAGTTCTAAGGCCTCTTAGGTCTTCAGTCTGTGACTGTAGCCCCGAAGATTCACCGCTTTGAGTGAATCTTCGGGGCTTTTGTCGTGCGCATGTAGTGCGCGCTCGCAGTGCTCCCTGATTGCTAAGGCGTGGGCCGCCGAGGCGGTCTTGAATTTTTTGGGGAAATTAGCGGCCTAAGGGGGTATAAGGGGGCGAAAGAATGCGGCCTACTTCGTGAAAACGTCCTAGATAGGACATAATTGAGATTATGAAGATTCTTGTCGTGGATGACGAGCAGGCCGTACGTGAATCGCTTCGGCGCTCCCTGAAGTTTAATGGCTACGAGGTTGTGTTGGCCGCCGATGGCGTTCAGGCTGTCGAGATGGTTCACAGTGATAACCCCGAGCTACTGATCCTCGATGTGATGATGCCGAACATGGACGGCCTTGAAGTCTGCCGCACCCTGCGCAGCGAAGGCTGGGACCGCCCCATTCTCGTGCTGACGGCTCGTGATGGCGTGTCCGATCGCGTTGCAGGTCTCGATGCGGGCGCCGACGATTACCTGCCCAAGCCATTCGCTCTGGAGGAGCTTTTGGCTCGCGTGCGTTCTTTGGTTCGGCGTGCCGCCGCGGACTCCATCGGGACGAAGCAGCCGGTTGAGACGCAGCTAAGCTTCGAGGACCTCAAGCTTGATGCAGATACGCGTGAAGTTACTCGCGGCGACCGTCCAATTTCCCTGACCCGTACCGAGTTTGCTCTCCTGCGCTTGTTGATGGAGAACCCCCGCAAGGTTCTCTCCCGCAACACCATCTTGGAAGAAGTGTGGGGCTATGATTTCCCCACCTCCGGAAATGCGCTTGAAGTGTATATTGGCTATCTCCGCAAAAAGACCGAGGAGAATGGTGAGCCGCGTCTTATCCACACCGTGCGCGGTGTTGGCTATGTCATGAGGGAGGCTATCGCGTGATTTTGCGGAGGCCCGCGCCTGATGCGGTGCCTTCTGAAGACCTGGATACCACTGCGTGGTTAGGCCGCTCAGGCCGACGCGGCTGGGCTTCACGGGCGCCGCTTCGGTGGCGCCTTTCTTTGGTTACCGGCGTTGTTGTCGCCTTCTCCGTGGCAGTGATGACGTTTGTGACCTATTGGCTTGTCGCGGCGTCGATGACGGCGAGCGTCGATAAGCAGCTTATTCAGCAAGCCGACGTGCTCATACAGCAGGCGCAGGATCCGGCCTTCGTGGAGAACATCGACCAGGAAATTTCCTCATTCAAGCTCTATAACCCCTCGACTCGAATCTCAATCTCCCCACCGTCGGTGGCGTTTGCATTTGGTGACGCACTGCCCGTGGGCGGCGATTTTAAGCCCGACGGGGACACTATGGAAAGCTCCATCCGTACTTTGGGCGGGGAGCGCGTGCTGGCTAAGCATGAGGACGGCGGGACCACGGTAGTCCTGGCTAAGGACCTAGGACCGACCGAGGAAATCGTTTCCGCGGTGGGCTCGGCTCTGCTCATCATCGTGGCGTTCGGCGTGCTGCTTTCCGTTTTTGCGGGAATGGTGGTGTCCAAGACCGGCATGGAACCCATCGCACGCCTCAAGCGCGCGGTAGATTATGTGACGCAGACTAATGACTTGCGGCGGATTGCGGTGGAGAGCAATGACGAGATGTCGCAGCTGACGGTGTCCTTCAACCGAATGTTGTCTGCCCTGCAGCATGCGCGCGTGCAGCAATCGCAGTTCGTGGCAGATGCCGGCCACGAGTTGAAGACGCCGCTAACTTCCATGCGTACCAATATCGAGCTGCTCATGATGCTGAATAAATCCGGCGGCGGATTCGGCATCAGTGAGGAAGATCGTCGCGACTTGGAAGACGACGTGATGGCGCAGATGTCGGAGTTGTCGACCCTGATCGGTGATCTCGTGGACTTGGCACGCGAAGATGCCACTGAGAAGGAACCGGAACCTGTCGAGCTGCACGAGGTTCTGGAGAATTCCCTTAACCGTGCCAAGCGCCGGCGCCCTGACGTGGACTTCCGCGTGAGGTTTATTCCGTGGATGTTGGATGGTGACCCATTTGCCTTGGGGCGTGCCACGCTCAATCTCATGGATAACGCCGCGAAGTGGTCGCCGCCGACGGGTACCGTGCGCGTTTCCATGCGGCAAGTGGCAGAGGACAAGGTGCGCCTGCGTGTGGATGACTCGGGCCCCGGTATCGCGCCCGAGGAGCGCGACAAGGTGTTTGAGCGTTTCTACCGTTCGGCCGAAGCTCGTGCAATGCCTGGTTCCGGACTAGGCTTGGCCATCGTGAAATCCGTCGTTGAGCGGCACAATGGAGAGATCACCATTAAGGATTCCGCGGACGGTGGAACACGCATGGAGGTTATCCTGCCGGGGTATCCCACCGAGGGGGATGCCATGGTGGATGGACTGGAAGAAATTCCGAACGAGTTTCAGCCAGAATCCTTCGATGCGCAAGACGCAGAGGAGACATCTCAGGAGCCAGCCGAGGAGCACTCGGAGAACCCGCACGACCGGGGTCATATCTTTGCGGAGCGGTGGTTTAACCAAAGCTAGTCTTCCAAGTATCGCACCAGTTCAGAGCGTACAGGAAATGTACAGCTTTTCCTAGCACACTGGCAGAGCAGAGACAGATACACCCCAGCGCGATGGTGCACACTACCTGACATGAATATGAGGAATTCGAACATGGATAATCCCATGGATACCCCGCAGAACTCTGATGGACGGGGACAAGCACAGCAGCAGGGCGGGGCGCCTTCTGCGGGAAGCTCATCAAACGGCTGGAATCAGCCGCGCTCGGACTCGTGGGCACAGGGAAGGCAGCAGCAAGCGCCCTACGGCGCACAGGGCGGGCCGGGAAGCCCATCGTCGTTTGGTATTCAGCCCTCTCAGGCTCCAAGCGCAGGACAAGCACCGTATGGTGGCTCAACCTATGGCTTCGGTCAGCAAAGCCAGGTGCGACAAAGCACAGCGCAACCATATGCAGGACAGCGCTTCGCTGGTCAGCAAGGCGCAGGCGCGCAGGTCGTGGAGCAGGGGAGCGAACCGAAGAACAAGCGCAAAGTAGGAATGGGCACCGCGTTGGCGATGATGCTTGTTGAAGCCATTGCAGTTGGCGGCGTCACCGGTGCCGTGGTTGGCAAAGCCGGTGACGATAAATCCTCGACCTCGACGGTCAACGAGGTTCTCGAGCGCCAGCCGGTGGCCAATAGCACCGGTAACGAGCCGGCCGCCGGCTCTGTGGAGGACGTAGCATCGAAGGTTCTGCCGTCGGTGGTGTCGATCTACTCCATGACCCGCTCTGGCGGTGCCGAGGGCTCCGGTTCAATTATCTCCCCAGATGGTTATGTGCTGACCAACCACCACGTGGTTGCTGGCGCGGATCAGGGAGGGAGGCTCGAAGTGACGATGAATGATGGTTCGCGCCATAGCGCTACGTTTGTCGCGTCCGATGCGACGACAGACGTCGGGGTCATCAAAATCGACGACGTCAGCGATCTTCCTTTCCTCCAGTTTGGTGATTCGGACGCGGCCGCAGTGGGGCAGGAGGTAGTTGCCGTTGGCTCCCCGCTGGGGCTCAACGCCACGGTGACGTCCGGAATTGTGTCGGCCAAGAACCGCCCGGTGCGTGCGTCACAGGAAGGTGGGGAGTCCTCGCTTATCGACGCCATCCAGACCGACGCAGCCGTCAACCCCGGTAACTCCGGCGGTCCCCTGGTGGATATGGAGGGCAACATCATTGGCATGAACTCGATGATTGCCTCGCTATCTGGCGGTTCGAATGCCGAAGGCGGCTCCATCGGCCTGGGCTTCGCCATCCCCTCAAATTTTGCTAAGCGGATGGCCGATGAGCTCATCAATAACGGCAAGGTCAAGCATCCCACGTTGGGCGTTAAGGTCCGTGCGCAGAGCGATACCCTTGGCGCGGAAATCGTTGATGTGGAATCTGGCAGCCCGGCTGATAAAGCAGGACTGAAGTCCGGTGATGTGGTCACTCGCGTCAACGACCGGCTCATTGAAAGCTCCGATGCCCTGATTGCGGCAACCCGCTCGCAGGAATTTGGGGCAACCGTGACACTGGAAGTTAAGGGCCGCGACAACGAAGACGTGAGAAAGGTAGAGGTAACGCTGGCGAGCGAGTAAGTTTACAAATACTCGGGCGGTGCGCAAGCACCGCGTGAATACCGCACCCTGACACCTTTTTAAGCAACTACTTCCGGAAGATTCCGTCCCACCTTTAAGGAGAACCTCCGTGGCAGACAACACCGACGCAGCTGAGCTGTTGGGGCGCGATGCCTCACACGAACTTGATGATGTTACCGAGCCCGATGACGCCTTCCTCATTGCGAGCGAGCAAGAACAAAGCGTTCAGGCGCCGCGTCGCGCGCTCGTCGTGATCGTTACCGACCACCCAGATGAGTCAACGGAGGACACATCGCGTTTGGCGGGTGAATTGCTGGCCGAAGCCGATTTCACCTTCGACGGCGCAGTGATTGTTCGCTCCAAGAAATCCAAAATCCGACAGGCGATTGAAACCGGTGTGGTCGGGGGAGTTGACCTCGTATTGACTATCGGTGGCACGGGCGTTGGCCCCCGCGATAAGACCCCTGAGGCAACCCGCGCGGTGCTGGATCAAATGGTTCCGGGCGTGGCGCAGGCGCTGCGCTCTTCCGGCCAGGCATGCGGCGCGGTGGATGCCTGCACCTCCCGCGGTATTTCAGGAGTGTCCGGTTCGACGGTCATCGTCAACGTGGCTTCGTCCCGCGCGGCGGTGCGCGATGGCATGGCAACCTTGACGCCTTTGGTGCATCATCTAGTTGATCAGCTGCAGAAATCCAGCGTCTAATGGCTGATTCCGCACCACGTGCCCGCCGTCGTCGTGCTCAGCGCCCGTCGACCGCCCAGAATTATGACCGCAGCTTCGACGTGCCCGGCGGGCCAGTATCGCAGGCGGCTGGTACCTCTGCTGGGGCTGGCGCCGATGAGCTGCGCATCGTAAGCCTTGATGGCAACAGCGAAGACGAAGTCACCGGTGAGGCTTTCTACCGCGAGAATATGCCGCCGCACTTTGGTACTACGCAGTAGCGCGTCGAGGGCCTAGAGCGCATAAGGAAATCCCGCAGAGCTTCAGCATTGTGCTGGCTCTGCGGGATTGCAGGTTTTGCTTGTGAATTAGAAGCTGGAACCTGGCTTCTCAGTGGTGGTGCCACCGTTCTCAGCAGCGAGCAGGTCGCGGATCTCAGCGAGCAGCTGCTCGGCGGTCGGAGCCGGCTCCTCCGGGTCAACACCCTGGCGGCGCTTAGCGTGCTCGGTGACGGCATTGAGCGGAGCGACAATGACGAAGTAGATGACGGCAGCGACGATCAGGAAGTTGATGAGTGCCGTGATGACCGCACCAAAGTCAAGGAAGGTCTCGGGATTGTCGGTAATCGCGAAGCCCAGGCCACCGAAGTCCGGGGAACCGAAGGAGTTGATCAGCGGCTGGATGAGGTGGTCCGTGATGGAGGTAACGATTGCGGTGAATGCAGCACCGATGATGACGGCCACGGCCAGCTCGATGACGTTGCCGCGCAAGATGAAATCTTTAAAGCCCTTAAGCATGGGAATATGTCCTTTTCTGCGGAGTAAATGCTTCTTCGGTAGTGCGCGGCTGCGGCGCAGCGCGCGGTGAGAGAACCAACGCTGTTCAATGAGGCGGTACCTAGCACGTGATGAGCCGGAAGGGGCCGAAAGGAGCGAGATTCTTGAAGCGGTAGGAGTGCCTACTTAGGAAGAAGCATCGGGGGAAATTGCTGGAATAGAAAAGACCACTGTTGAGCGCTCACAGCATGCGTTGCCACGACGTTGTGAGACAGGAAAGACACACAAACATTAGCGCCTGAGTGGATGCGCCCATACTAGGCAGAGATTGTTGGTGGTGGCAACATCCCGCGGCACCATTGATGCGCAAACGCGGCGATCTTCACAGTGTCATCTTAATTGTGGGCACGGTCGCCCACGATGACGACCGTGAGCGGTTGCGCAAGGGAAGCGGCAGCGACGTCCTCGGCCGCCTCGGCGGGGAGGGCAACGAGCAACGATTGTGTGCGTGCATCATCTCCGCCTGTTCCTACCGACACGACGCGAGCGCCACGGGCAATAGTCTTTCCGCGTGCGGGGGCGGTACCGTCGGGCCCATCCTCGACCGTGCCGACGATGTTGACCGTATCTCCATGGTGGAGATTACGAGAAATCTCCGGCTCAGCCAGCGTAAGCGGGATGAGGTGGCCGTTGTCCATACCGAAATCTGCGACGAGATCTGAGCTGAGTAGGCGAGTTGTGGTCAAGATTTCGCCAGCGCTCGCGGCCGCTACCAGCACGCGTCCCACGGCATCCTCTGGGTTATTTCCCAACGCCGTGGCGGGAAGAGCGGAGGAGGGGACGCGGGCCACGGAGACATCGCCAAGCGCTAGCGTCTCCCCGGCCGCCACGTCCCGGGCCATGACCACGACGCGGGGCTGCTCACGCGTGGAAGCGAGCGCACTGGCCGCGGCGGTCACGAGCAGGACAGCTGCGATAACGCGGCGCAGGAACACGCTGCGGCGATGTCCCGGGGTGCGCAGAACATGTAGAAAATCCATACCTTCTTAGACTGCGCGTGGCGCCGCGTGGTTCCCGGGCGGGGCCCGAAAGCGATTAAAGCCAGCGCAACCCGCGCTCGGTCAGGACGCCATCGACTGGACGGTCGTGCTCATCGAAGGGGACATCGCGGATCTCGCTGGAATGCACCAAGGCGACGACAGGCGGGCGCCCAGTGGGGAGAGGCGTGAGCGCGCGGTCGTAATACCCTGCCCCCTTGCCCAAGCGCATGCCTGATTCGCTGACTGCCATCGCGGGCGCGAGGATGAGATCGAGCTGGGCCAGGATTTCGCTGCTGTGGCGCTGGCCGACGGGCTCCGCAATCCCCAGCGCCCCCGGGCGCATGGCCTGTGGGCCGGTATATAGCGTCCACAAAAGCTCCCCGTCTGCACCGGAAATAGGCAGGTAAACCTCTTTGCAGAGCTGTGCCACGGTATCTACGAAGCTGGGGCCGCCCGGCTCTGTGCCCAGTGGGTGGTAGGCGGCAATGCGCATCGCGGGAGTCAGGAGCTCTCTCACACCAGCACACCACGCGGCGTTGTCGTCAGTTCGCTGTTCAGAGGTGCGTTCGCGGCGGGCGCTAAGGAGTGAGGCTCTTAAGGCGTCCTTGGGGGAGGTCGTCATGGTTGTTAATCATAATGTGACGGCGTAGCGCAGCGCAGGAGAGCGGTGGGTGCATTGTAAAGTGGAACTTATGGCTATTGCACACGAGGATTCCCACACCGGGATCGCTACGGTCGTTGTCCCCGCTGCTGGCATGGGCACTCGCTTCCTGCCTGCCACCAAGACCGTGCCCAAGGAGCTGCTCCCCGTCGTTGATACGCCGGGCATCGAGCTTATTGCGGAAGAGGCCGCTTCGGTTGGTGCTCAGCGCCTCGCGGTGATCACTGCACCAAACAAGCAAGAAGTGATGCGGCACTTCGAGGAGTTTCCGGATCTGGTTGAGACACTCGACGCCCGCGGCAAAGACGAGCAGGTTGCTAAGGTCAAGCGCGCCGCCCAGCTGATTCACCCGATTTCGGTGGAGCAGGAAAAGCCGCTGGGCTTGGGCCACGCGGTGGGCTTGGCGGAATCCGTGCTCGAGGATGACGAGGAATTCTTCGCCGTCATGCTACCGGATGACATTGTTCTGCCCGCCACCGTCATGGGGGAGATGGCCCGTGTTCGCGCAGCTCTAGGCGGCAGCGTGCTGTGCGCCTTTGAGGTCGCGCGCGAGGAGACCTTTAACTACGGTGTGTTCGACGTCGAAGACACCGACGCGCCGGGAGTGAAGAAGGTTGTGGGCATGGTGGAGAAGCCGGATCCGGCTGATGCGCCGTCCAACCTTGTGGCCACCGGGCGCTACCTGCTCGACAGGAAGATCTTTGATGCGCTTCGCCGTATCAAGCCGGGCAAGGGTGGAGAGCTGCAGTTGACCGATGCCATCGAGCTCCTCATCAAGGAGGGACACCCGGTTCACGTCGTAGTTCACCAAGGCAAGCGTCACGACCTTGGCAACCCGGGCGGTTATATCCCAGCCAACGTGGACTTTGGTCTGCGCGATGAGAAATACGGTCCTGCGCTCTACAAGGCGATTAAGAAGATTGTGGAGGATTACGAAGAAGAAAACGGGCTGAAGGGCTAAGTCTTGACGCACCAAGCGCGCTAAGCTCTACTCCAGTAACTTCCATCCCTTTAGGCCCCACATACCCCAGAGCAAAGGTAGGCGGTACATGCGTTCGGTCGATGACCAGATGGCGTTCATTCTTGATGCAGCGATGACTCCGGAGCCGGTACGCATCGCCATCGCGAATGCGCTGGGTCTCAAGTGCGCGGAGGAGGTGCAGGCTAATCAGCCGCTGCCGGGCTTCCCGCAGGCGGCGATTGATGGCTACGCCGTGCGTGCCGTGGACGTCGGGGGAGAAAAAGCCCTCAAGGCGCGCACTCGCCACGACGCTGAGGATGCGGATGCTCCTGCTTCGGAGACTGAGATTGAGCGCTCGCTTCCGGTGGTGGGGGAGGTTCCTGCAGGCTCGCGCCAGCCTTTGCGTTTGCAGCCTAAGCAGGCGGTGCGGGTGTATACGGGCGCGCCTTTGCCCACGCTTGCCGACGCCGTCCTTCCCCTCGAGTGGACCGACCGCGGCCGCAAGCGCGTGACCTCACACCGGCCAGTGCGTTCGGGAGACTTCGTGCGCCGCGTGGGCGATGACATCCAACCCGGCGATGTGGCAGTGTCCTCTGGAACTGTCTTGGGGCCGGCGCAGATTGGCCTGCTCGCGGCGGTGGGGCGCTCGAAGGTGCTGGCGTACCCAC
Organism: Corynebacterium sp. HMSC056E09; assembly: GCF_001813425.1. NCBI lineage: Bacteria > Bacillati > Actinomycetota > Actinomycetes > Mycobacteriales > Corynebacteriaceae > Corynebacterium > Corynebacterium sp. HMSC056E09. The sequence continues at coordinate 130,111 of NZ_KV812511.1, read as the reverse complement.
GCCCGCGCGTGACCATCGTCTCTTACGGCAAGGAGCTTGTCGACGTCGACCGTGAGCCCGGCCTGGGTCAGGTCTTCGACGTGAACTCTTACTCACTCGCAGCGGCCGCGAAGGAGGCCGGCGCGGACGTGCACCGCGTGGGCATTGCTGCCGGTGAGCCGCGCCGCGTGCGGGAGGCCTTGGAGACTTACCTGGCGCGCAGCGAGGTGTTGGTGATTTCCGGTGCCGTGGGTGGTGCGGGCGCGGATGAAATCCGCGAAGTCCTCGATGAGCTGGGGGATGTCGATACTACTCGTGTGGCAATGCACCCCGGTTCGGTCCAAGGTTTTGGTCTGTTGGGTGAAGAGCGCATCCCCACCTTCCTGTTGCCTTCGAACCCCGTGTCTGCGCTCGTCATCTTCGAGGTTTTTGTGCGCCCGCTGATTCGGTTGTCCCTAGGCAAGCGCAGCGGTCAGCGTCGCGTCGTACGCGCACGCGTGCTCAACCACATGGAGTCCCGCCCGGGCCGTCGCGGATACATCCGTGCCCGGCTGATGCGTGACGCCGAGACCTCCGATTACCTCGTGGAAGGGCTAGGTGGCGCGGCGGGCGCGCCGGCACACCTGCTCGCCGGGTTGTCAGAAGCGAACGCGATGATTCGCATCCCGGAGGAGGTCACCGAGATCCGCCCGGGAGATGTGGTCGACGTCCTCTTCCTGACCCAACGAAGCTAGCCGGCAGCTACGCACGCCATGCTTGATCCTTTTGGTACTGCCGCAGGGAGGTTTTCCACCCCCGCCAGCGGTGAGGCGCACCCCGAGCATCCGGGGTGGCCTGAGGCGACCCCTGCTGTGCGGCTGCGAGGCTCCAGCGTTTTCCCGCACGGAGCGACGGTACGCCTGCGCCCGCTGTTGCGTCGGGATGGCGAGGCGTGGCGGCAGCAGCGCATAGAGGATCGGGATTTTCTTAAACCCGTGGAACCTACGCTGCCGACGTCGTGGGATGCGGCGCATTCGCAGTCTGCGTGGTGGAATCACCTGATGTTTTTGCGCGATTCTGCCCGCGCTGGAACGGTGGTGCCGCTCGTCATTGACGTCGATGGGCAATTTCGAGGCCAATTGACCCTGGGAAATATTCAGCACGGAGGGGTTAGTGAATGCTGGATCGGCTATTGGGTCCATTCCGGGGTACACGGCGCAGGCGTGGCCACCGTTGCGTGCGCCCTCGGCGTGGACCACGCTTTTTACCGCGTGGGGCTGCACAGAGTCACCGCCACCTACCTGCCGGAGAACCCTGCTTCGGGCAAGGTGCTACACAACAATGGCTTTCGGGATGAGGGATTTCTGCGCCGCAACTTACACATTGACGGCGCATGGCGGGACCACCACTTCTTGGCGCTCAATCGTGAGGATTTTGCCTCGAGCGCGGTGGAGCGCCTGCACGCGGCGGGGCGGATCCTCGGTCTCTAGATCGCGCTTGGATTAGTTCAACTACCTCTGTTTTCACTTAAGTAACAACCTTGTAATTTATGGGCTCGTTGATGCCCATGGAGCCGGTGTGGGCGGCTAGAGTAGGGGCCTAGTTATATTCCCTTTTCGTCGACCCCTGAAAGTGGGACACAGCCGCATGATGACTGCCGTGCCGATCATTCTCGTAATCGTGTTGTGGCTCTTCATCCTCGCCCCGTTGCTTTTGCGTTCGCAGCGTCCGATGAGCCACACGGGTGAGGCCTTTGAAGAGACCCGCGTGCTCTTCGAAGGTGATTCCGGCTCTGTGCCGGGCCGTCGCAAGCCGCGCCTGGGCAAGGAAGATATCCGCCCGCGCGCCCAGGCAGGAACGGGGGCTGCAGCGGACGAAGCGGAGTACGAGCTGGTGGAGGCCGAAGGCGTAAGCGAGGATTCGCAGTCCTCCCGCGCTGAAACCGCTACCTCTGACCAAGCTACTTCGGACGTCGCGGAGACGATTGACGGCGAGGTTGTTGAGGAAGACGCCGTTGAAGAGGACTTCGAGCTCGAAGCGGAGCCCGCCCACGTCGCCGAGGCCGAGCAGGAAGCAGGACAGGACACCAAGGACGTTGAAGCAGATGCTGCTGAAGTGTTTACAGCCCCAGCAAATGCTGAGGTGGCGGAGGATGCTTATGACTTCGATGACGCCTACACTTCTCCGGTCGATTTGATGTACCCGGGTGCTATTGACGCTGTGGAGGAGGCGCCGACGACGCCCAACGCCGAGGATTCAGATGGGGCCGATGATGCTCCCGACGCGGAAGAATCCACGGCGGCGGAAATCGAGAGTGCTGATGCCGCGGAGCTGAACGCCGAGGACTCTGAGGCCGGCAGCAGCGATACCGAGCTGTCTGAGGACGAGCTCGCCTTCGCACAGCGCCGCCTTGGCCGCGGCGGATGGGATCCGGTGAAGGAGAAGGAAGCTTCTGCCACGCGTTACCAGCGCCGTCAGCGTACGCTTATCGGATTGGCGGTAGCAGTGGTAGCTACGGTATGCCTCGGCATCGTCGTGGGTGGATGGACGTGGTGGCTGGCGGCTATCGCTGGTGTTATGACCACGGTTTACCTGGTTGCGCTGCGCGCCCAGGTACGCCGTGAACGGGAGTTGTTGCGGCGCCGCATTTACCACCTACGCCGCGCCCGCCTGGGAGTGCGGAACGCGGAGAACCCCGCCGAGTCGCTTCCGCCGAAGCTGCGCCGCCCGGGCGCGCTCATCCTGGAAATCGATGATGAAAGCCCGGACTTTGACTACCTTCCGGTGTACTCGGAGGATGATTCCGACGGTGGGTTTGACGGTCCTCATCCCACCCCGCGTCAACGGCGTGATGATTTGGCGGAGCGTCGAGTTGGCTAAGCGCTGTGTTGGCTGAGCGCTAGGCCGGCCACACACCGGATGTACCGCGACGGTGCGAGCCCACGAGGTGGGCATCGACCATGCCGATGGCCTCCATGAGTGAGAAGCACGTTACTGGGCCGACAAACTTGAACCCGGCCTTCTTTAAAGCCTTGGACATGTCCAAGGCTTCTTGTGTGTATTTAGGGATGTCTTCTTCGCGCTCCGGTGCGATGGTCTCTTCCGGCAAGAAGCTCCAGATGAACTCATCGAGTCCGCCCTGCTCTCTTAAGGCCACCGTGGCCTTCGCGTTGGCGAGTACCGCATTGATCTTGAGGCGGTTCCGGATGATTCCAGGATTATTCATCAGGCGCTCCACTTCCTCCTCGCCGAAGCTTGCCAGAAGGTCAGCATCAAACCCCACGAAAGCGGCGCGGAAGGCTTCGCGTTTGCGCAGAACGATCTCCCAGCTCAGCCCAGCCTGGAAGCCCTCCAAACAGAGGCGCTCTAGCAGTGCGGATTCCTCATGGATGGGCATACCCCATTCGGTGTCGTAGTACTCCTTGAGGAGTGGGGAGGTCATTGCCCAAGCAGGGCGGCCGAGCCCCGCGGAGTCAAAAACAAGTCTCGTATCGTTTGCCATCTGTGTACTAGTCATGCCTTTTTAGACTGCAGAAGTTATTCATCGGTTCCCCAGGGCTACCCGTGGTTGCCAAGGGCTCTCTGCGGATTAGTGCCGCAGCACGCGGCCTCGTGGTCCAGAAGCATCTGCTTCGCGGCTGCGCCTCCGCGATAGGAACCCACACCGCCGCCAGCCGGTACGACGCGGTGACACGGCACCACAATAGGAAGCGGGTTGGTGGCACAGGCGCTCCCCGCGGCACGTGCGGCCTGCGCGCTACCGGCGGCGGTGGCAAGAGTCGAATAGGTCCAACGTTCCCCGAATGGGATATCGCGCAGAGCACGCTGCGCCCGATCCCGGAAGGTGCGCGGGGACTCAGGCACGGCGAGAAGCAGCTCAAAATCCCTCCGCGTGCCGGCAAAATACTCGGCAATTTGTTGAGAGGCGTCGACAAGCACCGCGCCCGCAGAGCCAGGTTCGGTGACATCCGTGAGGCGTTGCATGCTTCTAAGATCCGGAGATTCGCCGTCGAAATACACATGAGATAAACCTCGCGCAGATCCCACGAGGGTGAGGCAACCTAGAGGCGTGTTCGTAGTGGTCCACGTAAGCATGCTGGGTGGGGAGTCCTTTCGGAGGGAGGTGGCTATCCAGGGTAGTCTATGAACCATGAATAGACCCGCCGTACGCGATGCCGCGCTCCTCATCTTCCGCGCGGTGCTGGGAGTAATCTTCGTGGCGCACGGCGTGGACAAGATGTTCTTTAGCGGGATGGACGAAATTACCGGGCAGTTCTCCGCCATGGGGGTCCCACAGCCGCAGACCTCGGCATACTTGGCTGCCTTCGCGGAAATGCTGGGCGGGGCGGCCCTGGTGGTAGGCCTTCTCACGACCTTTGTTGCGGGGGCTTTAGCGCTGCTCATGGCGTGCGCATTGTATTTCGTGCACATCGGTAACGGTCTCTTCGCGGCCGATGGCGGCATCGAGTACCCGCTGGTTCTCATCGTGTCATTGCTCATGATCGTGGTCTTCGGTTCCGGCCGGGCGAGCGTGGATGGAGTGCTGAGCCGTGCTGACGCATGAGCAAGTGCAGGCAGCGATTTCCGCGCAGTTAGACGGGGAAGCCCCGCAGCTGTCGCCTGACGTCATCGAGGCACACGTTTCCAGCTGCCCAGACTGTGCGGCCTTCCGGGACAAGGCAGCGGCTCTATCCCGGTCGTTGAGCCTTGTGGAACCGGATGGAGCACCGCCGCAGGATCTATCCGAGGTAATCCTCGCTGGCGTGGAGCCAGAATGGCAGCGAGCTTCGAGCACCCGGCAGGCTTCGCTGTCGTTGGCGCGAGTAGCCCTCGGTGTGCTGTCCGTGGCATTTCTTGTGTGGGCGATTGTGGTCGTCGTCAGTGCTTCGGGTTTGACCACCCTGGAGAGCGAAGGGACCCTTGCAGAAGGCGCTGACCCGGAGCGCGCGCGCCTGTTGATCGAGGCCGCAGCACTGCGCTTCGGCCTTGCCAGCGGTTTGGGTTTTGCTGCATGGCGCCCTGCCTCAGCGCCCGGATTGCTGCCGGTGGCGTGCACAATGTTCGCGTTCCTGTGCGGCTTTACCATGCGCGATTTTGCCCTGGGCAGCGTCGCCGCGGGGCAGCTTTATATCCTCATCGGCACCGGGCTCGCCACCGCCTGCCTGGGCTGGGCTTGGGCGGCGGACCGGGGGTTCCTGCTGCGGGACGTTTATCGGACGCTATCTGCTAGCCCGCGTTAGGTCCACGACGGCAGCCACATGATGGAGTTGTACCAAGAATCCGGGATCATGTAGCCGTAGAGAATCGGGGAGAAGTAGGCAAACATCGCGACAACGAGTGCGGCGTAGCACACCGTGATGAAGGTGCCCAGCGGCATCGCGGAACCGAAGAGCCTTGTGAGCCAGTGCCATTCCAGTTTGCGGCCGCGCCCGATCATTTGGCCCAAGGCCAACGCGATGAGCACGATGATGAACGGGATAAACGCCGTGGCATAAAAGAAGTACATCTGGCGGTCGAAGACCGCTAGCCAGGGTAGGAAACCCGCCGCGGCGCCCACGAGCGGAATGAGGAAGGCGCGGTTGCGGCGCACGAGCAAGGACCACAGTCCCCACAGCACCGCTGGAATGACCAGCCACCAAATGGCCGGGGTGCCAAACAGGTACAGCATCTTGCGGCAGGATCCGCCGTCGCCACAGGAAATGTCAGTGGAGGAGTAGTAGAGGATGGGGCGCGCGGCCACCAGCCAGGCCCACGGCTTGGAATCCCAGGGGTGGCTGTGGCCGCCTGAAGTGGTCAAGGAGGCGTGGAATTCCAGCACGGAGGAGTGGTAGTAGAACCAGCCGGCGAGGGGCTCGGGGAGGTTGAGCAGCCAGGACCCTTCTTCGATAGTGCCGTCCACCTTGGCGTGGCGGTAGACGGCGGTTTCATCGGCGAACCAAGCGCGCCATGACCACGCGTAGAGCGCTACAGGAACCGCGACGATGGAGGCGAGGGCCGCGGGCGTATCGCGTACCAGCGTGCCCACGATGTAGCGGCGCACGCCATAAAGACGGCGCAGCGCGAGGTCCGAGAAGACGCTCATGAGGCCGAAGAACATGATGTAATACAGGCCCGACCACTTCACAGAAAGTGTTAGCCCCAGGAAGACACCGGCTGCAAAGCGCCACCACCGGAAACCAAAACGAGGACCGAAGTCGGAATCACCCATAGTGCCCGAAAAGAAAGCGGCGTGGAGGCGCTCGCGCATCTGCTGGTGGTCGCGCGCCAAGGCCCATGCGGCGGCAACGACGAAGAAGACTTGGAAGATGTCCAGCATGCCAAACTTGGAGGCAACGAGAAGCACACCATCGCACACTGCGAGGAGACCGGCCAGGAATCCAACCTGCCATGAACCGGACAATCGGCGAGCCAGCGCCATTGTCAGCAGGACCGTGCCCACGCCAAAAAGCGCGGCCATGCAGCGCCATCCCAATGGGGTATAGCCGAAGAGAGCCTCCGAAATCGCAACAATCTGTTTGGCCAGCGGCGGGTGGACGACAAGGCCATAGCCCGGATTGGACTCAATACCGCCGATAAAAAGGTTATGCCAGCTGGTAACCATGTCCCAGGCCTGCGGCACGTAGTGCTTCTCATCGAAGACGGGCGTGCCTTCGGAGACCGGGGAGGTCAGGCCAATGAAGCGCGTGAGGAAAGCCAGCGCCGCGATGATCACGGTGCTGATCGTGTCAGCCGTTGTCCAGACATAGGGCCGGGGAGCAGGAGGCGCTGGCCGGGTATGGGCGCCGCGTGCGATAGACGGACGCGGGCGCTTGATGCGGCCAGATCGATCGGTAGGGGTTGCGATACTCACTCGGATGAGTCTAGCGTGCGTGTGCCATGCTGGGGAGTATGAGTCTTCAGCTTGAACCCTTGCCGCGTGGGGTCATCCTTGCCGCCACGCCGCTGGGAAATCCCGGTGACGCTTCAGCCCGCTTGATGCAAGCTTTGGGTCACGCAGATGTCATTGCCGCGGAAGATACCCGTCGCGTTCGCAATCTGGCCCAGGCATTAGGGGTGGAGATCCGCGGCAGGGTGGTGTCCAATTTCGACCACAACGAAGAGGAGCGTTCGCGCGCTCTCGTCGCCGCCGCCCGGACCGGGACAGTGCTCGTGGTGTCCGACGCCGGTATGCCCCTAGTGTCTGATCCTGGGCACTCCATCGTCACCGCAGCAGTGGAAGCAGACGTGCCCGTGACCTGCTTCCCAGGACCCTCGGCGGTGCCGACGGCTCTTGCGCTGTCTGGTTTGGGAGTGGGGCATTTTCTCTTCGATGCCTTCCCGCCGCGCAAGCCCGGGCCGCGCAAGGCGTGGCTGGAGTCCTTGGTGGGGGAGCAGCGCGCGATTGCGTTCTTCGAGTCCCCGCACCGTTTGGCGCAGACGCTTGGCGACGCCTCCGCGATCCTCGGCGCCGACCGTCGCGCCGCTGTGTGCCGGGAGCTGACGAAGACCTACGAGGAGATTAAGCGAGGCTGCCTAGGCGAGCTCGCGGAGTGGGCTGAAGAGAATGCGCGGGGCGAAATCACCGTAGTAATCGAGGGCGGTGAGGCCGCACCCGTGTCGATGGAGACCCTTGTTGAGCAGGTCCGCGCAGAAGTAGAGCGGGGTGTGCGTGCCAAGGATGCGTGCAAGAAGGCGGCGGCGGGAACGGCATGGTCCAACCGTGAGCTCTATGACGCTTACCTTGCTGCGCGCGGCTGAGCACCACCTCAGGTTTCTGGTGATGACCGTCTCTTTTCGGGCAATCGTTATGGCATCGTTATTCGCAGAAAGGTTGAGGGAGCCTGGGCGGTAGCTGGAGACAGAGCCGGATTGTATGGACACGCTGCACAGTTGGCATACAGGATGGTGCTGAAGGGTGTGCACTGTGTGGGGAAGTACATGGAGGAAACTGCCCGCCTTCCGAGCACTGTGGCTGTGAAATAGGCCCGCTGTGCAGCTTTTTTATGAGCGCTATGGTTTGACTAGTTGATGGGACAGCACCATGGTTTGAAGGTATGACAGACTCGACCAATACAGACAATGTGAAGGACACGGGGGTGTCTTCGGCCGCCTCCCAAGAACAAAGCTCGCCGGCCGCGTCGGATGATTACCGCACTGTCGACGAGCGCCTAGAGGCGACGTCAGCTACGAGCCAGCTTCAGGACATGCTCACCAATAAGGAGTTTGATCCTTCGGCTGCAGCTTTGCCCGTAGAAGCAGAAGAGGACGACAAATTTGGGCCCGGTGGCATCGACTCACCGATTGATTGGAGCATCGTCGGTATCGCGGGCCTCCTCATCGCTGCCTTCGTGGCATGGGGACTGGTCGCGCCGGAGAGCTTCGGTTCATTCTCCAGCAACGCTCTCAACTTTGTGGTGACAAACTTTGGCTGGGCTTATGTGCTCTTCGGCACCATCTTCGTTATTTTTGTCATCTGCATCGCGGCCTCTAAGTTCGGCACCATTCGTTTGGGCAAGATCAACGAAGAGCCGGAATTCTCCACGGTCTCGTGGATTGCGATGATGTTCGCGGCTGGCATGGGCATCGGCCTGATGTTCTACGGTGCTTCCGAGCCGCTCAACTATTTTAAGAACGGAGTTCCCGGACATGGTGAGCACGAGGTAGGAACCTCAATGGCTACGGCCATGTTCCACTGGACTCTGCACCCGTGGGCGGTTTATGCCGTCGTTGGCCTCGCCATCGCTTACTCCACCTTCCGTATCGGCCGTAAGCAGCTGTTGAGCCAGGCCTTTGTGCCGCTCATCGGCCAGCGTGCTGCCGACGGCGCCGTGGGCAAGATCATTGATATCTTGGCCATCTTTGCCACTGTCTTCGGCACTGCTTGCTCGTTGGGTCTAGGCGCTATGCAGATCCAGGCGGGCCTGGAAGCGTCCGGAATTATTGAGAACCCCACGCAAAGCGTCGTGATTGGCATCGTTGTGGTACTGACCTTGGCCTTTATCTTGTCTGCCATGTCTGGTGTGGGCAAAGGCATTCAGTACCTCTCTAACGCCAACATGGTCCTGGCAGCTCTGCTGGCCATCTTCGTGTTCATCTTTGGCCCGACGGTGTCGATTCTGAACCAGATTCCGGGCTCCATCGGTAACTACCTGGCGAACTTCACCGAGATGATCGCTCGTACCGCTGAGTCCGACAATGGAACCGCTGGCGAATGGTTGTCGACGTGGACAATCTTCTACTGGGCTTGGTGGGTTTCCTGGTCGCCGTTTGTTGGCATGTTCCTTGCGCGCATTTCCCGCGGCCGTTCTGTCCGCGAATTCTGCATTGGTGTGCTCTTGGTTCCCGCCGGTGTCTCCACCGTATGGTTCGCCATCTTCGGTGGTACGGCTATCCACATGGAGCAAAACGGCAACTCCATCTCTGGCGACTCTGCTGAGCAAGAACTGTTCAACCTCCTGCAGAACCTGCCTGGTGGTTTCGTTGCGGGCATCGTTGCCGCCCTGCTGCTGGCCACGTTCTTCATCACGTCGGCCGACTCGGCGTCGACAGTCATGGGCTCGATGTCCCAGTCCGGTGCAACCACCGCTAAGCCGTGGCTATCCGCGGCATGGGGTGTGCTCACTGCAGCCGTCGGCCTGACCCTGCTGCTGTCGAGCGAGGATTCCCTGTCGAACCTGCAGAATGTCACCATCGTGGCAGCACTGCCATTCCTCTTCATCCTTGTCGGGCTCATGTTCGCTATCTTCAAGGACTTGCGCAATGACGTGATTTACCGCGAGTACCGCGAATCCCAGGCCTTCCAGCGCAAGATGGCGCGTGAGCGTCGCCTGCACCGCGAATTCCAGCGCGAACAGGCCTTCAAGGCCCGCCGTCGCCAGCACAGCCACAAGAACTAGTTCTGGCGCGCGAGCTTTTCTCCTCTGCACCCCCTCACTGCATTGCCGGTGAGGGGGTGTTCGATAGAGTAGAGGCCATGACTGAGACAGTTGTCGTTAATGTTGCTTGGCCCTATGCCAACGGACCCCGCCACATCGGACACGTGGCGGGCTTCGGTGTTCCTTCCGACGTGTTCGCCCGTTTCCAGCGAATGCGTGGCAACGACGTCCTCATGGTTTCTGGTACCGATGAACACGGCACCCCGCTGCTGGTTCAGGCGGACAAGGAAGGCGTGACGGTGCGTGAGTTGGCGGATCGCTACAACCGCCAGATCGTCACCGACCTGGCTGGGCTCGGCCTGTCTTATGACCTCTTTACCCGCACCACGACGCGCAACCACTACGCGGTGGTGCAGGAGCTGTTCAAGGGACTCTACGAGAACGGCTACATGATTAAGGAGACCACCCAGGGTGCGATCTCGCCGTCCACTGGCCGCACTTTGCCGGACCGGTACATTGAGGGCACCTGCCCGTTGTGTGGCGCCGATGGCGCGCGCGGTGACCAGTGCGATAACTGCGGTAACCAGCTCGATCCGGTGGACCTGATTAACCCAGTATCCAAGATCAACGGCGAGACTCCGGAGTTTATTGACACCGAGCACTTCCTGCTGGATCTGCCTGCGGTCAAGGAGGTCCTCGAAGAGTGGTTGAAGACTCGTGAGGATTGGCGCCCCAACGTTCTCAAGTTCTCCCTCAACCTGCTGGAGGACATGCGCCCGCGCACCATGACCCGAGACATCGACTGGGGAATTCCCATTCCAGTCGAGGGCTGGGAGGACAATGGTGCGAAGAAGCTCTATGTGTGGTTCGACGCGGTCATTGGTTACCTGTCTTCTTCCATCGAGTGGGCACACCGCACCGGCAACCCGGACGCGTGGAAGGATTACTGGCAGAACCCGCAGGCGCGCCACTACTACTTCCAGGGCAAGGACAACATCACCTTCCACTCCCAGATCTGGCCAGCGGAGCTCTTGGGCTATGCGGGTAAGGGCTCCAAGGGCGGTGAGCTGCACACCTATGGTGAGCTCAACCTGCCGACGGAAATCGTGTCTTCGGAGTACCTGACCATGTCTGGGTCCAAGTTCTCCTCTTCCAAGGGCGTCGTTATCTACGTCAAGGACTTCCTTGAGGAGTTCGGTCCTGACGCGCTGCGCTACTTCATTGCCGTTGCCGGTCCGGAAAACAACGACACCGACTTCACCTGGGATGAGTTCGTGCGCCGCATTAACAACGAGCTCGCCAACGGCTGGGGCAACCTGGTTAACCGCACCGTGTCGATGGCGCACAAGAACTTCGGTGAGGTGCCGGCACCGGCCGCGCTGGAGCAGGCAGATAAGGACATCTTGTCGCTTGCAGAGGAAACCTTTGCCACCGCCGCGGGCTTCCTCGAGCAGTCCAAGTTTAAGCAAGCCATGACCGCCATCATGCACGTCGTGGGTGAGGCCAATGCCTACATCGCTGCTATGGAGCCGTGGAAGCTGGCCAAGGATGAGACCCAACGTGAGCGGCTGGCCACGGTGTTGTGGACCGCGCTGCAGGTGGTCTCCGATTGCAACGTGATGCTGACCCCGTTCCTGCCCTTTACCGCCCAAAAGGTGCACGAGACCCTGGGCCGCGAGGGAGTGTGGGCCGCACAGCCGCGCATCGAGGAAGTGGCGGATGACATGCCGGTTGAACTTGTTGGCGTAAACCTTCCGCCGGAGAATCACCCGTACCCGATCATCACGGGTGACTACTCCGCGCAGCAGGCCGCGTGGAAGCGATTCGACATAACCCCGGGGACCGCGCTGCAGAAGCCGAAGCCGCTGGTGGCTAAACTTGCCCCAGAGCTCGGTGAGACCGGCCCGGAGTGGGCCCCGGTTCAGAAGTAAAGGCGTGGGCTCGGCGTTTCGGCGCTCGCTTGCGCCCTTCCTGCTCTTTTCCGTTGTTTGCCTCACCGCGCTGAACCTGCGTTCGGGTATTGCTTCGGTGGCACCGGTGCTGGGGCAGATCCAAGACTTTTTTGGAATCAGCTCTGGGCAGGCAGGTTTGTTGACCGCGCTGCCGGGGCTGTGTTTTGCCGCCATGGGGTTGGCGGCGGTTCCCATCGCGCGCCGTGTGGGCCTAAGCCGTACCTTGGCCGGCGGCACGGTGGCCTTGGTTGTGGGGCTCGGCCTGCGTCCATGGGTAGGTAGCTTTCCGCTTTTCGTCGTGCTTACCCTGTGCGTTGTTGCCGGCATCGCGCTAGCAAATGTGCTGCTTCCTGCATGGATCAAGCAGCATGGGTCGGGCCGCACGTTGGTGGCGCTGATGACCACCTACACCACGATGTTGGGCGTTTCCAGTGCACTCGGCCCATTGTCCGCGGTGACACAAAAATCGTGGCAAGGTGCGTTGTGGATTTGGTGCCTGCCCGCCATCGCCCAGCTGGCGGCTTGGATAGTGGTCCTACCCAAGGCCGGCAAGGACGTCGCCCACGGCACGGTTGATGGCGCGGAAGTGCAACGCCCCATGTTCACCTCACCCACTGCGGTGGCCATGCTCTTTTTCTTCGGATTGCAGTCCACCATGGCCTATGTCCAGATGGGCTGGCTGCCGCGCATGCTGGTAGAAAAAGGCGTGAGTGAGAACACCGCCAGCGTGGCGCTGGCCGTCATCGGAGTCTTCAATATTCTCGGCGGCGTAGTCATGCCGTGGCTCATCTCGCGTCTTAACCGCCTGACTCCCGTTCCCGTGGTGCTTTCTTTGTGCACGTGTGCCGGGTGGGGTGGAGTGCTCGTGGCTGCCGACGCCGCCCCGCTGGCCTGGGCCTCGTTGATGGGGATCGGCGGTATGTGCTTCCCATTGGCGCTTGCTCTGCTCACTGCCCGCACGCGCACCGCGCTCACCACGGCGCGGCTCTCCGGCTTCGTTCAGCCGGGCGGCTACGTCTTGGCGGGCCTCGTACCGTTGTCCGTGGGAGTGGTGCGCGGGGCCACCGGGGATTGGACCGCTGTGCTCATTGGTCTCATGGTGCTCTGTTTCTGCATGCTGGTCGCGGGCCTGCGTGCGACGACGCGTGTCTACATTGACGACGAGCTCGCTGCCTAGCAGGTCCTCGCCAGTTGCGGTAGCTTTTGTGTTACAGCGTTAGTTAGAGTTAACGTCTCGCGTTATTGACGCGTCGCGTTATGGGGGGTATGGTGCGTTTATGATTCAGTCGTTCGCGGATAGGGCCACTGAGCGTCTATGGAATCGAGAGCGGGTGCTCTCGATTGATTCACGTATTCACTCGGTAGCTCTTCGCAAGCTGAGGCAATTGGGCTACGTTCAGAGGCTCGATGAGCTTCGGATTCCTCCAGGAAATAGGCTCGAAGCTTTGAAGGGCGATCGGCGGGGTCAATACAGTATTCGTATCAATGACCAATGGCGGATCTGCTTCCGGTGGACCGCTTTAGGGCCAGAGGAGGTTGAGATCGTTGACTACCACTAACAAGCTCCCCCCAGTACACCCAGGTGAAATCCTTATGGAGGACTTTCTCAAGGACATGGGGATTACCCAACACAAACTCGCTGTTTCGATAGGGGTCCCGCCTCGACGTATTAACGAAATCGTCCACGGAAAGCGGGCTATTACCGCCGATACGGCTCTTCGTTTGGCTAAATATTTTGGAATGTCCCCACAGTTCTGGCTGGGACTGCAGACTCACTACGATTTGGATGTCGCGGAAGACAAAATTCTTGCTGAGTTGGACGATATTGTGCCGCTTCAGGCAGCGTCGGCTTAACTTGTGCGCGGGGAGTGACTGAGCAGCACAGTGTGAGTCTCTTGGGTTGAAACTGCCGTTGTTGCCAAAGTTTCCCGCTTCGTCTCAGGATCTGGCCAGATCTTTGGCAACAATGGCAGTGCCGTCACTGAGGTGGGGCGTAGGGCAGTGCCGTCACTGGGGTGGGGCGGCAATCAAGCCGCTTTAGGAGCGGTTGAAGTCGCGCTGCAGGTGCACCAGCCCTAGCCGCACGCCGTCTTTGGTGTGGATATTGGGCATGCGGCCAGTCTCCACAAAACCGAACTTCTTGTGTAGGGCGATGGAGGACTCGTTGGTGTCCACGATGTAGGTGATCATCGTCTCCACGTAGTCATTTTCCTTTGCGTGATCCATGAGCGTGTCCATGAGCTCGCTGCCCACGCCCTTGCCGCGCGCTGATTCCGCGATGTAAATGGAGTCCTCTGCCGTGCCGTAGTAGATGGCTGGGGTGACGAATTGGAAGTAGGCGGCCCAACCGACAATTTCGTCGTCGTCCACGGCGACATAGACCGGATAGTTGTCCTTTTCCATCTGCGCCAGCCACTTCTCGCGGTCCTCTACGGACTCCTGCCATGTGACGAGGTTGGCGGCCGGTTTCGCGGCGGAGGCGGAGTTGTAGATGGCGGCGATTGCGGAGGCGTCGGCAAGCTCTGCGGGACGGACGTGCATGATGTTCCTTAAACCATGAGTTGCAAGTGGGTGAGGTCTATCCAGCGCCCAGCTTTGCGGCTGACTTCTTTTAACGTTCCTACAGTGGCAAAGCCGAACTTTTCATGCAACTTGATGGATGCGGCGTTGTCCGCCACGATGAGTGCCAGCAGCGTATGGACCTGCTCTGCCTCGCGGGCATGCTCAACGACTGCACCGAGCAAGCGCGTGCCCACCCCGCGGCCGTGCGCTGCGGGATCAACGTAGATCGTGGTCTCGTAGCATCCCAGCCACACCTTGGGATCGCGGTAGGGGCGGTAGAGAGCCCAGCCCAAGTACGTGCCGTCGTCAGTGAAAGCCACGAAGCAGGGGCAGCCGTCGCGGCGTAGCTGGTGGAGATACTCGGTGCGCTCTTCCACCGTGGCGGGTTCGCTGCGAAAGATGAAGTGGGTCTCTCGGATGGCCCAATTCAGCGTGGCGGTCATCGCGGGGACGTCGGCGTCCGTCGCTTCACGGATAATCATGCGCGCAAGACTACACTCGCAGCCATGTCTAAGAAGAAGCCACGCCCCACGCCCGTTCCCGCCGAAGGTTTGAGCCAGCTTATCGACGCCCACACGCACCTCGCCTCCTGCCGCGACGATGATTCCGAGCTCGTTGAGCGTGCTCGTGCTGCTGGTGTTGAGCGCATCGTTACCGTGGGTGATGGCTTGGCTGAGGCGGAGAAGGCTTTGGCGGCGGCGCAGGAATTCGACAACGTGTATGCCGCGTGCGCCATTCACCCCACTAAGGCGGCTGAACTTAATGAGGCTGCTCGTTTGCGCTTGAGCGAGATGGCTGCGGATCCGCGTTGCGTGGCCATCGGGGAGACAGGCTTAGATACCTATTGGATTCACCACGAGCCGGAAACCACCGCGCCCCTCGAGGTGCAGGAAGAGGCTCTTCGTTGGCACGCGGAATTGGCGGCCAAGGTGGGAAAGACGCTGATGATCCACAACCGCGAGGCCGATGAGGACCTCATGCGTGTGCTGGGGGATTGCCCCGAGCCGCCGACGGTGATGCTGCACTGCTTTTCCTCGCCGCTCGCCGTGGCCAAAGAAGCCCTTGAGCGCGGCTATGTTCTGTCTTTCGCCGGCAACGTTACTTTCAAGCGTAATGAGGAAATGCGCCAGGCCGCTGCCATTGCCCCGGCAGGGCAACTGCTGATTGAAACGGATGCGCCGTACATGACGCCGGAGCCTTTCCGGGGAGCGCGTAATGAGCCCTCCTTGATTGGGCACACGTATCGTTGTGTGGCGCAGGCGCGTGGTCAAGAAGTGGAGGATCTCGCGGCGGAGGTGGCCACGACCTTCGCGCGGGTCTTTGGCGTGTGAGGATTTTCACTTTATCTAAAGGTGCTGCTCAGTGGTGGCGCACGTGTTTGTTGTGACGAGTGTGCTGCTAGTGGCCGCGGCGCGTGAATGCATTTCGTAAGTTACGTTCTGTTACCGTATTGTTATTCAAAGTTAGTCCGGTATTGATGTCGCCGGCGGGCGCGCGTGGGGCGCGCCGTGACAGGTGTTCAGAATGCGGGTTGCTGCATTGTGAATACGAAGCATCGTGAAGACGAGTAAAGGTTTATGTCCCCGAAGAAGCAGATCAAGCGAATCAACAATTCCCGCTCTTTGCCGCTGCGCATGGCTACCGGTGGTGTGCTTGGCACCCTAGCCGTGGGCGGCGTCGTTGCCGTCAGCACGCAGAAGGACATCACGCTTGACGTGAACGGCGAGACCACTCAGCTGGCCACTTTCGCCGGTGATGTCAACGCTGCCCTCGAGGCTGCCGGAGTCAAGGTTGGGGGAGAGGACGTTGTCTACCCGGCCCTGTCGGAGCAGGTTGCTGACGGTGATTCGATCACCGTTCGCACTGCCAAGCCTGTCGCGGTTACCATCGATGGCGTCGAAAAGCAGCTCTCTTCCACCGATCTCACGGTGTCTGACCTGCTGGGCGGCCTCGATGGAATCGCCCCGGGTGCTGCCATCACTTCCGGTTCCAAGACCGTGGAGGAGGATGAAACGGTGACTGAGGGAATGAACCTTGAAGTGGTGTCCCCGAAGATCGTCAAGCTTACTGACGGCGGTTCCGTTTCCTATGCCAGCGTTGCGGCCAAGACTGTGGGGGACGTGCTCGAGGCTCGTGGAATCACGGTGGGCAAGGATGACCGCGTATCCCCAGCTCTGGATACGCCGGTGAAGGCGGGTACCGCCATTACTGTGGACCGCGTCGAGATCTCCGAAGAGGAAAAGACGGAGGACTTTGACGCGCCGGCTAATTATGTCGATGACCCAGAGCTCGAGGAAGGCACTGAGGAAGTCCGCGAGGAGGGAACCCCCGGTTCGCGCGCCGTGACCCGCAAGATTGTCAAGGTCAACGGCAAGGAAGAATCCAACGAGATTATCAAGGAAGACGTGCGCAGGGAGGCCGTTGCTGCCGTGATTGCGCGCGGAACCAAGCCGAAGTCCACCGCGCCGGCCGTTGCGGATGGCTCCGTGTGGGATTCCATCGCACAGTGTGAGGCAACCGGAAACTGGGCAATCAACACAGGCAATGGTTTCTCCGGTGGCCTGCAGTTCACCCCGTCGACCTGGGCTGCTTTTGGTGGCACCGAGTATGCCCCGGAGGCATGGCAGGCTTCTCGCGAGCAGCAGATCGCTGTGGCAGAGAAGGTTCAAGCCGCGCAGGGCTGGGGTGCATGGCCTGCGTGTACCGCCAAGCTCGGCCTGCGCTAAAGCTTACGAGCCACGCGTATTAGTCTGAGTGGTATGACTCAACCCCATCTGCTGGGCCCAGTGGAGATCCGCGAACTCGCCGCTGAGCTTGACGTGACGCCGACGAAGAAGCTGGGCCAGAACTTTCTGCATGACCCGAACACCATCCGCCGCATCGTCGCTGCTGCCGACTTGTCCCCAGAGGACCGCGTGGTTGAGGTGGGCCCCGGGCTGGGTTCGCTGACCCTGGGGCTGTTGGGGGAAGTTGCGCACGTGACGGCCGTGGAGATTGACCCGCGTCTGGCTGGCAAACTGCCGGATACCGTGGCCGCGCGGGCAGCCGACTTTGCGGATCGCCTTTCCGTGGTGGAGAAGGATGCGCTCACCGTTGAAGCAGGTGAGTTGGGGGACCCCACCGCCTTGGTGGCCAACCTTCCCTATAACGTCGCGGTACCGGTGTTGCTCCACCTGCTGGAGGTCTACCCATCCATTCGCCGCGTTTTGGTCATGGTGCAGCTGGAGGTTGCTGAGCGCCTCGCCGCCGCGCCGGGCAACAAGGTCTACGGCATTCCTAGTGTGAAGGCATCTTTTTATGGCCCGGTTAGGCAAGCCGGGACAATCGGCAAGAACGTGTTTTGGCCGGCGCCGAAGATTGAGTCGGGCCTGGTGCGCATTGACTGCACCCGCCCCTTCGACGAGGCGCTGCGCCCGCGGCTTTTCGCGCTGATTGACGCCTCCTTTGCCCAACGCCGCAAGACCCTCCGCGCCGCCTTGGCGGGCTTTTATGGCTCCGCCGCGGCAGCCGAGGAGGCGCTGCGCGCGGCGAATATCGATCCGCGCCTGCGCGGCGAGAAGCTAGGTGTGGAGGACTTCGTTAGATTGGCGGAAGCCTCATGAGCAAGGCGGTAAACGAGTCTCCGCAGCTCTGGCAGGCGCGTGCCCACGCCAAGGTTAATCTGCACCTGGGTGTGGGCGAGGCCCGCGCGGATGGTTTCCACGAGCTGGCCACCGTGTTCCAATCCCTCGATGTACACGACCGCGTGAGCTACCGCTGGGGCGAGGGCTGTGCCGTGGAGGTCACGGGTAACCACGCGACAGGTGTGCCGGCATCGACCGAGAACCTGGCATGGCGCGCGGTGGAGCTGGTGACGAAAAACCTCATGCTACCGGCAGCTGGCACGCTCACGATGGAAAAGAACATCCCCGCTGCCGGCGGGATGGCCGGCGGCTCCGCCGATGCTGCCGCGGCCCTGCTTTTGGCCAATCACGCGCTGAGCGCTGAGTTTGGTCGGGAGCCTCTCAGCATGGAAAAGCTCTACGAACTCGCCGCGGAACTCGGCTCCGATGTGCCTTTTACCCTCATAGGCGGCACGGCTTTGGGACGCGGCCGCGGTGAGCTTCTGACCCCGATGCTGGCGCGTGGGCGCTATATCTGGGCGATCATCACCAATGCTGAGGGCTTGTCGACGCCGTCGGTATTCCGCAAGCTGGATGAGCTGCGGGATGCCGGACGCGGAAGCGCCCCGCACCTCGATACTGAAGCCGTGGGCCAAGCCCTCGTAGGCGGTAACCCCCGCGAGCTCGCCGCAGTGATGCACAATGACCTCCAGCCAGCAGCACTCTCGCTGCGCCCGGACTTGCGCAAGATTCTGGATACTGGTGAGGCCGCCGGTGCCCTCAAGGGAATTGTCTCCGGTTCCGGTCCTACCTGCGCCTTCCTCTGCGAAGACGAGGAGACCGCGCAGGAGGTGGTGGCCCAGGTGTGCGCCGATAACCGCGGAACCCGCGGATTGGTGACCTATGGGCCGGCTACCGGCGCAACGCTGGTCTAACACCAGCAGGGTGAATGGTGGAGGCCCTTAGAGGACGGCCATCTCTACGGGCTTGACATCGAGCTTGTAGCGCTGTGGTTCTTGGTCGCCGAGGAGGTCAAGAACGACCAGTTCCTGCTTGTTTGCGTCGGTGACGTAGGCATAGCCGTTGGCTGCCTTCAGGATTGGCCCTGGCTGCTGCCACTCCTCGTTTTCCTTCCACGGGGAGATGGCGTCAATCTTTTTCGTTATCTCGCCGGAATCCGGATCGATGATGTTGAGCTTGCCGTCGGTCGTGAGCACCAGTGCCTCGCCCAAGGGCCCGCGGGCCAAGGAACGGAACCAATAGGACTCGCCGAGCTCGACCTTCGTGGCAGAGTAGTCCTCCGTATTGATGAGGGTCACTGAGGTGGGGCGCTCGAAGTCGGCATCCTTGTCGGTCTTGTTATCCGCCAGAATGACGTTGGACTCCTCTGAGCCTGCAGAGTTGCCGGAGCGCTGGTAGCCGTCTTTGCCTGCATAGGCGGAAGCGTCGATCTTGTGGAATTCAGTTCCGTCGAAGACGATGGGCCCGTCCTCGCATCCGAAGAAGAGGGAGCCATTGCCAGCGGCAGCTTCGCCGTGAACACCAGGACACTCGGTGGTTTCCGCAAGGACCTTGCCAGACTTATCCACATGCTGGATGGTGTGGCGCTCATCTTCGGTGCCCTTCGTGGTGACCACGGAGCCGTCTTTCAGCGGAACCGCGACGCCGTGGTGCGCAGCACCTGTCTCGACGGTGTTGACCGGCTGGGCGTCTTCCTTGCCGAAGTCCTCGGTCTTGTAGATCTTTGCTACACCATCTCCGTCGGAGAAGAGCGCGGTAAAACCATCGTGGTGAACCACGTGGCCGGCGTGAGGTGCGTCGATGGAAGCGTCGTCAAGCTGCGGCTGAGCCGCGTAGTAGTGCTTGTGATCTCCGTGTGGCTTGGTGATGCGCCCGGTGTCGTAGGTGAGGAAGCTATCGCCTTTGGTCACCATGATGTGGCGGTTATCGCCGGCATCGCTAAGCCGGAGAAATGCTTTGAGCTTTTCGTTGTCGATGACCTCACCGGTCTCTCCATCGAGCGTGGTGAGACCGTCCTTATGGGAGATGAGGACACGAGGTGGAAGCTCTGCCACCTCGGTTTCGCCAGCAGAGGCTTCGAAGCCGTCATGGCTGTGCTCTCCGTTATGGCCTTCACCGTGTTCGTCATGCGCGTGGGAGGCTTCAGCGCTGGAGGGAGACGGAGCGTCATTGCTCTCGGGGGAGGAACAGGAGGACAGGGTGAGGATGCTTGCGGAAAGTGCGGCGCACAGGATGAGGTGTTCTTTTTTCATGGTGTTGCAGAGTATTGGAAATGAAAATCGATAGCAATAAAGGTAATGGTGCGGGGGTAACCGGGCTGAGGCACTAAGATGGACTCTCGATATGGCGAACCTCATTAACCTGGAAAATGTAACCAAGTCCTTTGGTCTGAAGACCCTGCTGGACGGGGTCTCCCTCGGTGTTCAAACCGGTGACCGCATCGGCATCGTCGGCGTCAACGGCGGCGGCAAGACCACGCTGCTGGAGGTCCTCACCGGCATTGAGCCGCCGGACGCGGGCCGCGTATCCCACAACTCGGATTTGCGCATGGCGGTGGTAACCCAGCGGTTCGAGCTGGAGGAGTCCCTCACCATCGCCCAAGTCATCATCGAACCGCTCGGGCTGGAAACCTTCGAGTGGGCTTCTAACGCCAAGGTGCGCGATGTCCTCGGCGGCCTCGGCATTGTTGACTTAGGGCTAGACACCCCTGTGGGATCGCTCTCCGGTGGTGAGCGCCGCCGCGTCAACCTGGCCGCCGCACTCGTTCAAGACCTCGACATCGTGGTTCTCGACGAGCCGACCAACCACCTCGACGTCGAGGGCGTGCAATGGCTGGCCAGCCACCTGCTTTCGCGCAAGCTGGCGGTGGTCGTTGTCACGCACGACCGCTGGTTCCTCGACACTGTGGCCACCACGACCTGGGAGGTGCACGACGGCGTCGTCGATGCCTACGAGGGCGGCTATAACGACTGGACCTTTGCCCGCGCTGAGCGCGCCCGCCAAGCCGATGCCATCGAGCAGCGCCGCCAGAATCTGGCGCGCAAAGAGCTGGCGTGGCTGCGCCGCGGGGCGCCTGCCCGTACCTCGAAGCCGCGCTACCGCATTGAGGCAGCCGAGGCACTCATCGCGGATGTTCCCGCGCCGCGCGACAAGGTCGAGCTCATGGCCTTCTCTAAGCAGCGCCAGGGGCGAGTCGTCATCGAGCTTGAGGATGCAAAGGTCACGACACCAGATGGCCGCACGCTGGTGGATCACCTCACCTGGCGGCTGGCGCCGGGCGAGCGCATCGGCCTCGTCGGCGTTAATGGTTCCGGCAAGACCACGCTGCTGCGCGCGCTTGCTGGCGAAGTCGAGCTTGCCGCTGGCAAGCGCATTGAGGGCAAGACCGTGCGCCTGGGGTGGCTGCGCCAGGAGCTCGATGACCTGGATCCACAGCGCCGGCTTCTCGACGCCGTCGAAGACGTCGCCACCTACGTCCACCTGGGCAAGAAAGAGCTTTCTGCCTCCCAGCTGGCCGAGCGCCTGGGCTTTTCCGCCAAGCGCCAGCGCACACCCGTCGGTGACCTATCGGGCGGTGAGCGCCGCCGTTTGCAGCTGACCCGTGTGCTCATGGCGGAGCCAAACGTGCTGCTTCTCGACGAGCCCACGAACGACCTCGACATCGATACCCTCCAAGAGCTTGAATCCTTGCTGGACTCGTGGCCGGGAACCTTGGTGGTCATTTCTCACGACCGCTACCTCATTGAGCGCATCGCGGACAACACCTATGCGCTGTTTGGGGATGGCAAGCTCACCAACCTGCCGGGCGGAATCGAGGAGTACTTGCGCCGCCGCCAGGAGATGGAAGCCGCCACCGCCGGTGGTGTGCTCGACTTGGGCGAGGCTTCGAAGAACGCCGATGGTCAGCGTACGGAAACCGCCCCGGTAAAACGGCTGAGTTCCCAGGAGGAGCGCGAGCTGACCAAGAAGATGAACGCGCTGGAGCGCAAGATGGGCAAGCTCGACGACAAGACGGCGAAGCTGAATGAAAAGATGGCGCAGGCCGCGGAGAAGATGTCTTCCGGAGAGGGAAACAGCGGCGAGCTGGCCAAGCTCGACGCCGACCTCAAAGCGGTGGCCGCCGAGCGCGAGGAGCTAGAGATGGAATGGCTGGAGCTGGGGGAGAAGCTGGAAGGCTAGTGTTCGACGGCTAGTGCTCGCCAGCGAAGGCCAGTCTTACCCGAAGAATGCTGCGATGGCGAGCATGGCCGGCAAGGAGAGAAAAGTGGTGAGGAAGACCGTATCGCGCGCCACCGTCTCTCCCGATTGGTAGGTCGCGGCGTAGTTGTAAACGTTCTGCGCGGTCGGAAGCGCAGACAAGATGAGTGCCGCGTATAGCTCCTTGCCGCTCAGGCCCAAGGCTAGGCCCGTCGCCAAGGCGATGGCTGGCATGGCTGCGAGCTTGAGCACGGTGGCGGTCATGGTTGGTAGGCGGTCGCTAGCCAGCAACCCGTCTCCAGTGAGGGAAGCTCCGAAACTCATCAGGATCATTGGGATGGAGGCCCCGCCGAGGATCTCGAGGGGCGCCATGATGACCTCTGGCACGTGCCAGCCTGCCGCAGAAACGATGAAGCCGGCGACGGCAGCGATGACAACCGGTGCCGTAAGCCCAGAGAACACAGAGCTGCTTATCGAGCGCAGGCTTGTCCCCTGTGCATTGAGACCGGCGATGATGAAGGGGGAGAGCACTGCCATCTGGAGCACGAGTGCTGGCACCACAAAGGTGGCATCACCGATGACATAGGTGGCGATGGGCAGCCCGATGTTGACGGAGTTGTAATAGCTGGCCGCGGCCGCTCCGGCCATCGTCTCAGCCCCGCTGCGGCGGAAGAATACCAGGCTGAGAAAGCCATACAGCGCCATCGTGGCGACCGAAGCAATCGCGATGACAGCGACAACCGGAGACATAAAAGTAGAGGTATCCGAGGTGGCCACGCTGGAGAAGATGAGCGCCGGAGTCGCAGCCCAGAACGCAGTGCGGTTGAACTGCAGGCGCGCCTCACCGTGGCCGATAACGCCCCGGTGCCCCAGAATGAACCCCACACCGATAACCACAAAAATGATGGCAAACCCGGTTAAGACATCCAGCACCAGTGATCAACCTCTCGAAGAATTCTAAAAGCAAGTCTTCGGTCATTCTTCCACGCCAGTCTTTTCCACCGGCAGCTGATAACAAAGTGATATCGAAAATGCCGTATGACCGGGAAGTCTTTTTTAACGCGGGCGGACTTATGGCACAGTGGTATTTATGAATTCTTTGCGTCGCGTTTCCCGTCTGTCCGCTACCTCCGCCGTGGCGGTATCCCTCACCGCCCTTCTTTCGGTGTCTGCTGCCCAGGCCGCCCCGGCTAACCCATCGTCCGCACAGCCCCAGGACCTGAACCAGCTGTCTTCCCAGGCTGTGGAGCAGGTCAACTCTTTTGAAGTTGAGCTTCCTGCGCAGGCGTATGACCTGGCTAAGCAGTACAACGTCCAGCTGCCGGACTTCATCAAGAAGCCGACCCCGGCGGTGGCCGATGAGCTCGTTGGCGCAACCCATGCCCACCTGATTAAGCAGGGCCACCACGACGATGCCAACGCCAAGAACATTGCCCAGGAGTGGGCAAACCAGGCTGCGGCCGGCAAGGTTACCTTCCAAGACAATGCTGGCGATGGCCTGACTCACCTGGAAGAGGGCAGCGGTAACATTTACAAGCTCACGGAGCAGGAAGCGAAGGATCGCGTGAACTGGCTCAACCGCGACGTCCCCGTGACTAAGACTGACGGCACCGGCTTCGGTGTTGCGCAGGCCTTCGACGGCACCCACGTCTACGTTGCGGAGTACTTCTTCAACAAGTAGACCTTCAGGCGGCCGGTGATAGGCCGCTATTACAGGAGGCCCTGCCGCTACAGGCAGGGCCTTCTGCACGTTTTCGCGGAGAAGGTTACAGTGGGGCCCATGATTTTGATCAACGTACAGTTCCACGTCAAGCCCGAGTACGCCGATACCTTCCTGGAAGAGATCGACTGGTACACCAAGGCCTGCCAGGCAGAGCCCGGCTGCATCGACTTCAAGTGGTTCCGTGATCCGGAAGACAAGCAGCGCTTCCTGCTCCTCGAGTCTTATAAGGACGGCACTGATGTCGACCACGTCAACACCGAGCACTTCAAGCGTTCGTGCGAGGAGCTGCCGAAGTACCTGGTAGAGACCCCGGACATCATCAACACGCACATTGACGGTAAGACGGAATGGGACAAGATGGCTGAATTCTCGGTCTAAACCCCACGCGTTGACAAAAGCCGCCCGGCATAAGCCGGGCGGCTTTTAGCGATGATCGGGGCTTTTTAGCTAGCGGGAGCAGACGGTGGTGAGGTCCTTTTCCTCGTTGGCGTATTGCTCCATGGCGTCGTACAGCGCATCCGCGTAAAGATGTGCGCCTTCGGGGAGCGGGTGGACGCCGTCGTCGTAAAGCATGGCCGGGTTCTCCTGGGCCATGCCGCACCAGTCTGCGATGTAGACGTTGTCGTGAGCAGTCGCGGCGTCAATGATTTCGGCGCGTGCCTGTCCCATCCAATCGCGCTCGCCGTAGGGCAAGACGAGGATCAGCGTGCGCTCGGGGCCGACGATGTCGATGAGCTCGTCCATCTGGCCCTCAAACGTAGCCCCGTTGGTTCCCAAGCCCACAAACACGGTAGAGCGCAACTGCCCGGAATCCTTCTGCGCCTTGATGACGGGAAGGGCTGCCGAATAGTGGCGGGAGATCGTGGCGTCGATGCTAATGCCCGGGAAACGCTCATTGAGAGCCTCGGAGGCAGCGAGCATGACGGAATCACCGATAGCACTAATCTCGTTTCCAGTGGGAAGCGCACGCTTTTCCTTCGGCTTCGTGGTCTCGGAAGGCTTTGCGGGGACAGACGATGACTGTGCCGGGGCAGAATTCTCCGCCTGTTCGTTGGACAGCGCCATGCGCTCGAGCTCGCGCTCCAGTTCGCTCTTATCCTCCGAAGTCACCAGCGCGTAGCCCACGCCCAGTACGGAAAGAACAACGAGGACGGGAACGGCAGGCCACATGGCCTTGCCAAAACCATCTTTGACCTCTTGCGCGCTGGGGCGTGCAGCCCAGTAGGCGTGCCACGTAGGGCGGAATCCGGCGCGGCGGAAGGGGTTTTCTACAAACTGGTAGGTCACCTCAGCCAGCACGCAGCTCAGCGGAAGCGAAAGGAGGCCTAGGAGCCAGGAGGGGGCGTCGGACAGCGCGTGGACAATCATTACCACTGGCCAGTGCCAGAGGTAGAGGGAGAAGGAGCGCTGGCCCAGCCACCGCATCACACGGGTGCGGAAGATCCACGTGAGGGGACCAGATTCGCGCACCACTGCCCAAATCATTGCCGCGCCGAGGACGCTGGTAAGGACGAGGCCGCCGCGGTAGGTGAAATCCCGATCTGCGCCCATCCACACCAATTGCGCGAGGTAACCAACTAATGCGAAGGAACCAACGGTTCCGGCGAGTATGCCCTTGTTTGCGGCCGGCCAAGAATCCGCGTCCATGTCCTTGTCAGTGGAGGTCATGAGGAGGGACAGCATTGCGCCGATGAGGAGACCGAACGCGTGGGTATCGGTGCCGTAGTACACACGCGTGGGATCCTCGCCTGGGCTATAGAGCAGTGCCATGGCGACGGCTGAAGCAATGGCGAGGATGAGCGATACGGCGATGGGCAGGCGCTTGGGTTTGCGGCGGGAAATGGCAAAGACGCCAAACATCAAAAGCGGCCAGATCAGGTAGAACTGTTCCTCGACGGCCAAGGACCAATAGTGCGCGAAAACCTGCACTTCATTAGGCGCAAAATAGGTTTGGCTCGTGGCGATTTGGGTCCAGTTGTTGACAAAGAAGAACGTGCCCAAGAATTGTTCGCGGATGCCAACGGCCAGGTCCCCACCAATGAGCGCCACTATCGCTGTGCATATTGACAGGACTATGAGTGCGGCCGGGAGGATTCGCCGGAAGCGGCGGAGCCAAAAGCCTTTGAGGCTGATGCGTCCAGTGACGTTGAACTCGCGAACAAGCAGCGAGGTGATGAGGAACCCGGAAAGGACGAAGAACATGTCCACACCGAGGTATCCGCCGGGGAGAATATCCCCGAAGAAGTGGTAGATCACCACGGCGAGAACCGCTAGACCGCGCAGACCATCCAAGCCCGGAACCTGGCGCAGGCGGGCGCGCGCACGGCGCTTTGAGCCAGCGGGGGCAGAGGCGGCTGCGTTGCGGGCGGACGCAGAAGCAGCTGCTGGAGCTGCGGCGGCTGTGCCCGCCGCGACGGTTGCGGTTGCAGGGGCGGCTGCAGCGGCGGCAGTGGGGGAAGCCTGTGCTACTCGCCGCTTTTCTGATCGGCGTTTTTCCTGCTTGGCGCTTAACGCCCCGACGGATTGCGAGCGGCGGGCCAGAGCACGCGAAATCTCGTTCTCGGTGCCGGTTGAAGCCTTCTTCTCAGGCTGCTTGGAATCCCCAGTTTCTTTGCTCTTCTGAGGCGTTGTGGTTTCCCGGGGCTTTGCGGCCGCCTCGGTCTTTGTCTCCTCGTTGGCCTTTGCAGTCGCCGGGGCTTTCTTGGGTTTCTGGGCCGACGTGGCCTTTTCGGCTCCTTCTTGCCGTTTGGGGTGTGCTGGAGCCGGGGAAGGAGACTGTGCTTTGTCGCCGTGTGCAGGTGGCTGCTTCGCAGCGGGCTGAGTTTGTGATGGCTTGGTTGTTGAAGCCTTGTCGGCGCTGGGCGTTGCAGGTGCTTGGCGTCGTTGGGCGGGGGCGTGCGGGTTCGGATGCCGCGGAATGGCCCGACGTGGGCCGCGCCGACTGGCCGAAGCTACTTCGGCTTCCTCGCGGGCCTTAACTAGTTTGGCCTTTTTCACCGCCGAGGCTTTGGGAAGTGCATCCGGAGTCAGATCTAGAGTGAAGTCTTCAGCCGAACGCGGGCGTACGCGGCCAGGCCGAGCGGCAGGACGCTGGGCATTACGGGGTCCGTGCCCAGTGGGTGCCGGTGGAGTCTTAGGGGCGCTTGCCTTAGCAGGCTTATCGTTCGCGGCAGGCGCGGTGGACTTAGCAGGTGGCGGGGACTGAGAGGGCGTAGCAGGCGCAGTGCGTGCGGAAGCTGCAGCGGGTGAAGACGAGGTAGTTTTCGAGGAATCCGCCGAGGAGGACGGAGCGGGACTCGATGCAGACGACTCGCCCTTTGCCAAACGTGACATCATCGACCGCAAAAACTTCTTCACTACACACTCCGCAGGTAGACACCGGGGTTCGGGTACTGAGGCTCAGTAACCCGAGTAATCCTACTCTGTGCGTGCGGGCTACTCGGGCAAGGCTGCGGGGGAGCGTGTTAGGTGCGCAAAAGCTGGCGAAGGACGGTGCTAACCCCGTTGTTGGTATTAGCCGGGGCGATGATATCTGCGATTTCCTTCAGCTGAGGATGCGCGTTTTCCATGGCCACAGCCGTCCCGGCGGCGCGCAGCATCTCGAAATCATTGAGGTAGTCACCGAAGGCCACAGTGGCTGCGATCGGAATACCGGCGAGCTCAGCGAGCTTAGTTAGCGCCGTACCTTTTTCCACGCCGCGGGCCATCACATCGAGCCAGACCTTGCCGGATACGGCGACATTGTCCTCCGGGACGGCGCGGACGATGGGATCGTAAATGTGCGCCTCAGTACCGGATTCGCAGAAAATAGCAATCTTGATGATGTTGCTATCCGGCACTGCATCCAAGTCATCGACCCAAGTGACCGCCTTGTAGTACTTTGCAATCTCTGTACGTGCCGCGTCTGACACATCCCGTGCAACGTAGGCGGTCTCCGGGGAACATAGAACTACGGTATGTTCCACGCCGATGGCCGCAGCAGCCTCTCGTGCCGCGTGCACGGTGGATTCCGCAAGCGGGAATGCCGCGATGATCTCACCGCCGCGCATGATGACCGAGCCGTTTTCGGCGATAAACGTTTCGCCTTTCGGGAACATGTCCTTCAAGGTGGCCAGTTGGCGCCCCGAGGCCGGAACCAGTTCGCAGCCGCGGGCAGTGGCCAGGTCCTGGAGCTCCGAAAAGTCTGCAGGGAGTTGGCCATGCGCGTCGAGGAGCGTGCCGTCCATATCAAGGGCAACAAGTTGTGGGAGCAAGTAAGTCACACCAATCTAAAAGTGTTGGGCTAGAGGCGGGGAACCATGTCCAACGTAGCGCCAAGAAATAGGTGGCTGAAACTTTTGTGATATGGAACACTGGTGCGCATGACTACGACTGAACCAGTACTCGTTTCCGTGCGCAACCACACCGGAGTTCTCGAGCTCAACCGGCCGAAGGCCCTGAACTCTTTGAACCCGGACATGATTGACATCATCCGCCGCTCCCTCGAAGCGTGGGCGCAGGATGACGACATCGAGCAGGTCCTTATTTACTCCAACAGTCCCAAGGCATTCTGCGCAGGCGGCGACGTGCGCCACGCGCGGGAGGGAATCGCGGAAGGCAAGCTGGAAGAGGTCGATGCCTTCTTCGCCAGCGAGTACCTCACCAACGGCGATATCGCCGAGTTTCCGAAGCCCTACATCGCCGTCATCGACGGCGTCGTCATGGGCGGTGGATTGGGCATTTCCCTGCACGGTTCGCACCGCGTGGTGACGGAAAAGGCCTTCGCTTCGATGCCGGAGATGAATATCGGCTACGTCACGGACGTCGGAGTAGCTTATGCGGCCCAGCGCATGGTGGGCACCCGCGGTGTAGCCTCGCCGGGTTTGGCAAAGTTTTGGGGTCTGAGCGGGTACCGCATGTATGCCGCGGACATGCTGTGGACGGGCGTGGCAACCCACGTGGTCAAGGATGCAGCCGAGCTGATTGAAGCCGCTATCGAGCGCGGTATTGATGCCGCACTGGAAGAGCTGGCCCTACCCGCGCCACAGCAGCCAGCACCGCTCGAGCAGGTGGCTCAAGACCTGGAGGAGACCTTCGCGCTGCCCACGTGGGAGGAGATTTCCGCGGAGCTGGACAAGCGCCCGCAGATTGCCGGCGAGGTGCGTCGCCTCATGGCAGCCGCGTGCCCAGCCGCCATCATCGCGGCCAATGAGCTCTATGAGGCGGAAGCCGCTGTCGACGACATCCGTGAGGCGCTCCTGCTAGAACTCAAACTGGGCATGCACATGTACCGCCGCCCCGACTTTTCCGAAGGCGTGCGTGCGGTACTGGTGGACAAGACCCAGGACGCAGCGTTTAACCCGGCGACCACGGAGGACGTTGACGTCGAAGAATTCCGCGCGGTGCTCAGCTCCTAGCGGTTATAGCGGGCGTGCCCGCTGGTAAGCGGCGCGCGCCCGTTGCTCATCCACTCCCGCCGGCACCGCAACATTGAGCGTGGCCTGCGCGGCGGCCCGTGACGGCGCGGGCAGGTGAAACGCGGGGGCGTCAGAAAGCGCCAGGCCTTGGCGGCCGTCGGGTAGCTGCACTGGCAGCAGGGTCCACAGCCCCAGAATTGGCATGGCTAACTGCGGCAAGCGCAGAGAGCGTGCCTCGGGGATGGGTACGCGGGCGCGAATCAGCTCGGGGATGGCATTGTCATATCCGAAGCGGCGAAGGTTCGCCGCGGCGTGGGCGGACATGGAACCGGAGAGCTCGTCCGCCCATGCCCACGTAAAGGTGTTCGTCGTGGCGTTGAGGGTGGCGATGAGATGGGAGGGAACCGTAAGCGAACCATAATCGGAGTTCACCACGGTGCGCGACGTGTCAGGGTCAAGGTCAGCCCACAGGTTGGGGAATCGGGCCTCCAGGAAGAAATTGTGCTCGGTGGCCATAAAGTGGGCGTCGGCCAGCACATCGCGTGCGCTGAGCCCGCCGCGGCCCGAGGGATGGGGGAGAGCCGTGATCCGGGTGCCGTGGAAGTGCGCGAGGCCTTGTACAACATCTGCTGCCATGCCCACATAGGAGGCGAGCTCGGCGGTGGCGAGGCGTTCGTCGACGCCTCCCTCAATATCCCCCGTATGCTCAAGCCCGGCCAGGATGCTGACACGGGGATCCGGGTGGATCTCCGCGAAGTCGACGGCGACGAGCGCCTCGCCCTCGCCCTGCGGGACGCGGATGACTGGGCGGTCACCCACCAGCCGCCGCGCCAAGCCGCGCAGCAGGGCGGAATCGGGCTGCGGACCGTGGAACTCCGGTTGCGGCGCGTGTTCCGTCAACCCCGTAGACCAGTGCAAGCGGCCATCCTGGATTGTGGCTAGGCGCAGACCATCGAAATCATAGGTCCCAGAGGCGGTAGTAAAACGCACCACTGCGCGCTGATCGGTAGCGGGCTCGGAGTCGGAAGATGCAAAGTTCACCTCGACGTCGCGCACGTCGCCCAAGCGTGAGGAGAACGCGGCGTCGATGCCGGCTTGAATGAAGGCGCCAGCGGAGTACAGGTCCTGGGCTGAGTCCATTAGTGCTCCTTGACTTGGATTTATTCCCTGAAGAAGGGATGCTCGATAGCCTCCTCATAGGCCTGAAGGAGGGCTTGGGTGGATTCTACCCAGGAATACTTTTCGGCTTCGCGGCGGGCGGCAGCACCCATCGTCTCCCGACGCGTGGCGTCACGAAGAAGATTGACGGTAGCGCTGGCCCAGGCCTCATCATCGGCATCGGGTTCGATGAGATGTCCTGTAACGCCCTCCTCAATGACGAAGGGAATACCGCCAGCATTCGTGCCGATGACCGGCACTCCCGAGGCGAAGGACTCCAGCGCCACAAGGCCCAGTGTCTCCGTGGCGGAGGGAAAGAGGAAGACATCTCCGACAGCGAAGGCAGCGGCGAGCTCCTCACCGGACAAGTAACCGGTGAACACGGTGTGCGAAGGATCGAAGTTGGCCTTGAGCTCCTCCAGCGCAGGGCCATCGCCGACGACGGCAAGGCGGGCGTCACCAAGCTCTGCCCGAACCAGCTGCATCACGTGGTCGAGGCGCTCTAAGTCCTTCTCCTTGGAGACCCTCCCGATATAAGTCACCAGCGGGGAATCCGGGTGTCCACCGGTGAGGCGCTCGCGCATCTGCGCGGTGGCGCGGCTGGGGTGGTAGGCCTGCGTATCGACAGCCTTGGGCCACAGGTGCACGTTGTGGATCCCCACCTCCCGAGCCTTATCCACCATGGGGCCTGAGGTGCATAGGTTCACCGCAGCCTGGTTGTGCAGGTACTTCAGAGCGGCCTCAGTCAGCGGGCGGGTCCACCCGATGCCCAGTGCATCGACGTATTCAGGCACGTTGGTGTGGAAGCTAGCCACCAGCGGCACGGCATCGCGCTGCGCGGCAAAGACACCGAGCGCTGCTGTCCAAATGGGATTGACCGCGTGGATGACATCGGGATCGAAATCCCTGATTTCCTTGAAGAACTTCCACGAGGGCAAGCCGAATTTGATTTCCGGGTAGACCCACAGCGACAAGCTGGGTATGCGGGTGACCTCAAAACCAGCGTAGGAGTCAGGGGCCTTGCCCGTGGCAAAAATCCGGACCTCATGGCCCATCGCGGCCAGCTGGTCCAGAGTGCGCGTCAGGCGCGTGACCACGCCGTCGATCTTGGGGAGGAAGACCTCGGTAACGATTGCGATGCGCACGGAGGACTAGGCCTCCGTGGAGGGGACGCCGGCGTGCTGCTGGCGCGTCCACAGCGATTGCGCCGGAATCTTGGAGCGGTCAGCGCGGTCGGCGTACTTGCGTGCGACTTCCTCCACCTCGTGCAGCAGCCCTTCAGACAAGGTGGTCGGTTCCAGCCCCAGGTTGAGGAAGGTGTCGTTGGTGACGTGGAGCTCATTTTCCGCGGATTCCTTGCGCGGGTTCGGCACGTAGGCCACCTCTGCGCCAGAGATCTTCGCAACCAACTCCGCTAAGTCACGTACGCGGTGGGTTTCCGTCATCTGGTTGATGATCTTGACGCGCTCACCGCGCGCCGGCGGGTTCTGCAAAGCTAGCTCGATGCAGCGCACCATGTCCCGGATGTGGATAAAAGCGCGGGTCTGGCCACCGGTGCCGTGCACGGTCAGTGGGTAGTCGATGCCGGCTTGGATGAGGAAGCGGTTGAGCACCGTGCCGTAGTCACCGTCATAATCAAAGCGGTTGATAAGGCGCTCGTCCTTCTGGGTCTGCTCCGTGTGCGTGCCCCAAATGATGCCCTGGTGCAGATCGGTGATGCGCAGCTCATCGTTCTTGGCGTAGTAGGCAAACAGGTGCTGGTCCAGCACCTTCGTCATGTGGTAGACCGAGCCCGGGTTGGAGGGGTACAGGATCTGCTGCTTGACGACGCCCCCCTCACCCGCATCCACCTGCACGTCCAGGTAGCCTTCCGGGATCTTCATTCCGGCGGTGCCGTAGCCGTAGACACCCATGGTTCCCAAGTGAGCGACGTGGATATCCTGCTCAGATTCCACGATGGCGGCGAGCAGGTTGTGGGTGGCGTTGATGTTGTTATCCACCGTGTAGCGCTTGGTGCGCGAATTTTTCATGGAATAGGGGGCGGCGCGCTGCTCAGCGAAGTGCACCACGGCATCCGGACGCTCAGTGTTGAGGAACTCGAGCAGGTCGTCGTAGTCCTGGGCCACGTCGAGGTTGCGGAAGCCAATGGTCTTGCCGGAAACCTCGGTCCACGCAGCCAGGCGTTCCTCAATGGAGGCGATGGGTGTTAAGGATTCCGCGCCCAACTCCTCATCGATGGCGCGCCGGGAGAGGTTATCCACGATGATGACGTCATGGCCTTGGTCGGAGAGATAAAGGGAAGCGGGCCACCCACAGAAGCCGTCTCCGCCGAGAATCGCTACCTTCATTACTTATCTCTCCACATCACTGTCGGGGGCACGAGCTACGGCGCCGCCGACGATGGGGAAACCCCGTCGCGGCGGCAAGCACTTTTCAATACCTTACCGTTGACGGCCCTCACATGAGGGCCCTTAACGGTAAACAGTGAGTGAATGTTTCCTCGGGCTGCACCACTAGAGCAAAGCATGGTGCAGGGCGCAGGAGGCTCGGTGTCCAGAGTAAGTTCTGCAAACGCGCCCTGTACACTGGCCCGCATGCTTGAAGCCGTGCTCAATGCCTTTGCCGATTCCGTCAACGCCCTACTGATCGGAATCCTGGTGGCTATCGGCATCATGCTTCCGCGGGGGAGCTACCGCAAGATTGCGGCCCTCGTCATCGTCGGCGATTGGTTCGGTGTGCTCACCGCAGCCGCCGTGGTGATGTTCGTATTCGTCGGTATCCAGGACAAGGTTGCCGCGGCCTTGGAATCGCCTCTGCTGGGGTGGGGGCTGGTAGTCATTGGCCTTGCTCTGGGACTTCTAGCCTGGCGCTCCCAGGGCGAACCCAACGATATGGTGCAGAAACTGCTCGGCCCGCTGCGCACTCCTTCGGCTAAGACCGTTGTGGTGGGCTATGCCATGGGCGTTATCCAGTCCTTGACCTCCGTGCCCTTTTTCTATGGCCTGATGCACCTAGCGGCCAGGGACTTTAGCAATACCGTTAAGTACGGTGGCCTCTTTTTCTACGCCACGTTTGCGCTCTCGCTGCCGACGGTGTGCGGATTATTCATCGCCCTGGTGCGGGCGAAGCCACAGTCCTGGGCCGGACGCGCCTTTGCGTGGGCCCGGGAGAACTCCACCACCGTGGCATTGTGGAGCGGCTACGGCGTGGCCGCTTTCCTGGTGGTCATGGGCATCTTCGCTCTGCTTTAGGGGCTTGCCTTCAAGGCGACTCGGCAGCTGTCCTAGCTTCGCGGTGGTGGAACTGCCCTAGTTGCCAAAATTCTGGCCAGATCGTGCGGCAGGCTCGGGAGTTTTGGCAACAACGGCAGTTGCGACTGCTAGTCGTAGAGGACGGCGTCGAGAGGGAGGGCGTCGCCAAGCAGCGCCTGATTTTTTGAAATTTCGACGTAGCGCGCGGCGTGCGGTATGAAGGCGGCGGATTCCTCAGGGCTCAGCTCGCGCCGCACCTTGGCTGGAACCCCGGCGGCTAGTGTGCCGGCGGGAATGTCCTGGCCTTCGAGCACCACCGCGCCGGCGGCGATGAGAGAGCCAGGGCCCACGGTGGAGCCGGAGAGCAAGGTGGCTTTCATCCCGACGAGCGTGCCCGCACCCACCCGCGTGCCGTGGAGCATGGCCATGTGGCCCACGGTGACATCATCCTTCAGCACACACGGCTCGGTGGATTCAACGTGGATGACGCAGTTGTCCTGGATATTGACGCGGGCGCCTAGACGGATGGAACCAACGTCCCCGCGCAGCACGGAGCCATAAAACACGGAGGAGTCAGGGCCGATGGTGACGTCACCGATGATGGTGGCATTCGGGGCGATCCAGGCGCTGCGGTGGATGCGGGGAGTGCGTCCTTGGAAGGGAAGGATGAGCATGGCAGGCTAGCTTTCTTCAGGGGTGGTTTCGATGGAGACCGCAAGCGACTCGGAGACTTCATAATCGCCGGGCGTGGCGCTGATCTGGGCCAGCATGTCCCGTTCCGCAGGGGATAGCGGGATGGCCCAGCCCCGCTTGGGATCATGGACCGGACGCTGTGCCTTCGTCGTGGGGGAAAGATGCACCGTGGTCTTAGAGCCACTTAAGCGCGCGGGCTCGCCGGAGCGCGCCACCTCACTGAGTACCTGTGCGCCGGCTGGGGAGGTAACCAGGATGATGAGGCCGCCGGCCGTGTGGACGGACAGGTGGTCTACGGAGACCTCGACGGCGTGGGGATCCGGGGAGGCCAAGCGGACGGTGGGGGAGCCGCCGAGCTTATCGACGATATCCTTTACCGCGGAAAACAAACTCATGGCGCGATCCTAGCGCGGGGGTACCATCGTGCAGTGTGATTGACGCGAAAGATACAGCACTCGTCATTGAAGGCGGCGGTATGCGCAATTCCTATACCGCCGCGTGCATCGTCAAACTCCTAAAGGAGGAGGTGGAATTCGGCTGGGTCGGAGGCGTGTCCGCGGGCTCCTCGCACACCGTGAACTTCCTTTCCCGCGATGTGGTTCGCTCCGAGGAATCCTTCGTGGACTTTGCCAAGAACCCCAGCTTCGGCGGCCTGGGCTCACTGTTGCGCGGTAGCGGCTACTTCAATGCGGAGTTCATCTACGAGAAGGCTGCGGACCAGGACATGCCCTTTGACTGGGAAGCCTTTGACGCTAACCCGGCGCAGGTGTGCATTTCCGCCGCGCGCGCAGATACGGGGGAGAGCGTGTATTGGGGGCGTGAAGACATCAAGACGCAGGAAGACCTGATGGTGCGTGTGCGCGCCTCCTCGACGCTGCCGTTGATCATGCCGATGCGCGTCATCGACGGTGCGCCGTATGTCGACGGCGCCATGGGGGAATCCGGCGGCATCCTCATCGAGCAGGCGGAGAAGGCCGGGTTTGAGAAGTTCCTGTTCCTGGGGTCGAAACCGCGTGGCTACGTGCGGCCTGAGGTGGGGCGGCCGGCGGCGCTGCGACGAATCTTCCGAAAGTACCCTGCCGTAGCGGAGGCGATGATTGCTCGGCCGGCCCGGTACAACGCCTCCAAGGGCCGGCTTCTGGAGCTGGAAAAGGAGGGGAGCGCACAGCTTTTCTTCCCGGAGGATATGCAGGTGGCATCGACTGAGCGTTCTGTGACAAAGCTGCGCTCCAACTATGAGGCTGGGCGCGCGCAGACCTATGCCGAATGGCCGGCGTGGAAGGAATTCCTCAGCAGCTAGTGAGCTCAGCGGGGTCGTGCGCGACTCACTTTTGCCAACACGGTGTGAGTCGCGCCTCCTCTAGGGAGGAGAAGCGGACCCATGCATGGAGTTTTCTGAGTGTTTTCTTACAATGATTTCCCGTGTTGGCACTATTTGATGGAAATATTTGGCTGAGCATTTTCTTTATTGCTTTGCTCGGCACGTTATTTGGCATGATTCCCTTCGGCCCGCTGCGCTTCGGCGCAGCCGGCACCTTGTTCGTGGGATTGGCCATCGGCGCCTTTATCGATCTCGACGGCACGATCCTCAGCAGCCTGCAGGAGATGGGCCTTGGCCTCTTCATCTATATGCAGGGCTTGTCTGCCGGCGAGCGCTTCTTCAAAGGCTTCTCTGAACAGCTCAAGCACATGATTACTGCCGCGATAGCGGTGGTGGGTGCTGCCGCCGTGGCACTTCTCGCGGGCGGCTGGTTGGGACTGTCGCCCTTGCTCTCCGTGGGCGTGTTCTCCGGTGCGACGACCTCGACGGCATCGCTTGCCGTGGCGCAACAGCAAACGGGCGAGGAACTGCCCGCCGTGGGCTACTCCTTGGGCTATCCGGTAGGCGTGGCCGTCGCTATCCTCCTGGTAGCTTTTCTGCTCAAGCAGTCCTGGCCGGCCACTAAGGACAAGGACAATTCCGCGGAGGAGGTCTTTCGCTCCCGGACTATTCGGGTGACCAAGGACATCACCTACGAGGAGCTGGTGGAGCGATTCGAGGATCAGTTTGTTATCGCCACGATTCGCCGCGGCAATATCCGAACCGTGGCCGGGGACCATCCGGAGATTCGCAAGGGTGACATCCTGCGCGTACTCGTGACGAAGGCGAAAAGGCACGAGCTTACCGCTGCCCTAGGCAAGCGTCAGCCTCAAGTGCCCTTCGTGGACAAGCGCTTGGTCATTGAAACCGTGGTGGTGTCGAACTCCGATATTGCCGGTCGAACCGTGGAGGACCTCAACCTCTTCAAGCGCTATGGTGGCCGCATTGTCCACGTGCAACGCGGCGATGAAGAATTCCTGGCCAGCTTCGATACGCACCTCGATGCCGGTGACCGGGTGACGGTGATTGTGGATCAAGACCGCCTGGGCGATATTCGTGATTACTTCGGTGACTCGGTTCAGGGGTATTCCCAGCTGAACTGGGTTGCTGTCGGTGGTGGTCTGTTCTTGGGCTACCTCATCGCGCTCATTGTGGTTCCGCTACCAGGTGGTGCGTCCTTTGAGCTTGGCTTTGCACTCGGCCCATTGATAACCGGACTTGTCCTCGGTGCTCTGCACCGCACGCGCCGCGTGCCCTGGAAGGTTCCGGCTTCAATCAATCTGGCTCTTCAGCAGTGGGGCCTGGTTATCTTCCTGGCTTCGGTGGGCTTGGCCTCGAGTGAGGCTTTCCAGTCCACGGCATTCTCCTGGATGGGCCTGAAATGCATGGTTCTCGCCGCCATCATTACCGTGGTTGTCGTCGTCCTCTTCGCTGTGGCTAACAGGTTCCTCGGCCAGTCAGAAACCCGCACCGCGGGCGGCGTTTCCGGCATCTTTGGCCAGCCTGCCGTGGTCGACTACGCCACAGGAATCAGCACGGATTCCCGCATTATGACTGGCTACGCGGCCACCATTGTGGTGGCGCAGATAGTCAAAATCGTGGTCATTCCGCTGATGCTCACGGTCTAATCCGCCACAAGTGTTTCGATGGTGAGCTCCGGGTGCTCCTTCTCAATGAAGGCCAGCTTCCATTTATCACCAAAGAGCGCGATGAGCTCGCCGTCGGTGCGGGTAAAGATTTCTACGCCGCGCTGGCGGCCCAGTTCGGGCGCGGATTCGGCGTCGGTACGGCGGGCCACCGAGTAGGGGATGGGCTCGGTGATGGTCTCCACGTTGTACTCGACCTCCATGCGAGCCTGCATGACCTCGAACTGCATGGGGCCCACCGCAGCCATGACCGGGGCGGCATCGCCACGCGTATCGTTGCGCAGAATCTGGACCACGCCTTCCGCAGCCAGTTGGTCCAAGCCCTTGCGGAATGCTTTGTAGTCACCCAAAGACTTCGCGCGCAGGATGCGGAATGCCTCCGGCGCGAACTGCGGCATGGGCTTGAACTGCACCTTCTTGCCCGTGTAAATCGTGTCACCAGGTGCCAAGGAACCGGCATTGACCAAGCCCACGATGTCACCCGGGTAAGCCGTATCCACGGTGTCACGCGTGCGGCCGAAGACCGTCAGAGCGTACTTAGTGGAGAAGCTGCGCCCAGACTGCGCATGGTTGACCTGCATGCCGCGCTCAAACTCACCGGAGACGACGCGCATGAAAGCCAGGTTATCGCGGTGCTTGCGGTCCATACCCGCCTGCACCTTGAAGATGACGCCCGCGAAGTCATCGGTGACCTCACGTACCTCATCGATGGCGGAGGTAGCGGCCTCGATGGCCTGCGGATCTGATTCGCGCGAGCGCGGAGCCGGGGCGATGGCGCACAGAGTATCCAGGATCTGGTGCACGCCGAAGTTCAGCATCGCGGAGGCGAAGATGAGCGGGGACGTCACGCACTGTTCGAAGAGCTCCTGGTCGTGCAGGGCGCCGTCGGCTGCCAGCAGCTCTGCTTCCTCCACGGCCGTCTCCCAAGCGTCCTCTTCCTTCGCGGCTGCATCCTCAGGCGCGTAGTGCTCCTCCGGGGCGATGGTGGAACCACCGGCGGTGCGCAGGAAGTGCACGTACTCATCAGCCTCGCCGTCATCGTTGATGTGGGCCAAGCCGCGGAAGTCGCCAGCGATACCCACCGGCCAGTACAGCGGGGTGGGCTGCAGCTGGATTTCGTTGACGATTTCGTCGACAAGCTCCAGCGGCTCTCGTCCCACGCGGTCCCACTTGTTGATCACCGTAATGATCGGCAGGCCGCGGGCCTTACACACGCGAAACAGCTTGAGGGTCTGGGGCTCGAGGCCCTTGGCGGCGTCGATAAGCATGACGGCAGCATCCACCGCCGTGAGCACGCGGTAGGTATCCTCCGAAAAGTCCGCGTGGCCCGGGGTGTCCACCAGGTTGATCATGTAGGGCTCGCCCTCGTGGCCCTCGGGCGCGTACTCGAACTGCAGGGCCGAGGAGGCCACGGAAATGCCGCGCTCCTTCTCCATCTCCATCCAGTCAGAGACCGTGGACTTGCGGTTGCCCTTGCCGTGCACCGCGCCGGCTTCGTTGATGACGTGCGCGTGAAGTGCCAGCGCCTCCGTCAGCGTGGACTTACCAGCATCCGGGTGGGCGATGACGGCGAATGTGCGGCGGCGGGAAGCTTCGGAGGCAATACTCATGCGGGCTAGTTTAGCCGCTGGCTGTTACCACTCCACATTGAGCTGGCGGCCCAAATCATCGAAGACTCGCCGCGCCACCGAGAGCTTCTTCGCAATCGGCCTCTGCAGGCCTGGCTTGCGCTTGTTGTTGTAGTACTCGCCGGAATTGAAATGGATGCCCGGGGTGCCGCTGAGGAAATAAGCAAGGTTCTCGCCGCCCTTGTCTGCCTTGCCCAAGAAATGCTTGGCTGCAGTGGTCGAATACAGCTTGCTCGTCCTACTCGTTGAGTTTTGCCCGAAGCCAGTATTCAACACGCCCGGGTGGAAGGCCACGGAGGTCAGACCGTGCGAGTCGAGGTAGCGGGTCAGAAGAATATCGCCCAACTTGGCGTTGCCGTAAGCGCGCTCCGCGGTGAATTTTTCAAAGGTATTTGGGTCACCGGGGTCGAAAGCGGAATACAGGACGTTGGCCAAAGAGGCGGTTTGCACCACGGTGGTGTCGCTGGCCCGCAGGGTATCGCGCAATAAAGAGGACAGAAGAAAAGGCGCCACAACGTTGATCTGCCACGTGCGCTCGAAGCCATCGGCGGTGGTGAAGGGGCCGTCGAACATGCCGCCGGCGTTATTGCCCAAGGCATCGATCTGCGGGTACTGGCTTAGCTCTTCCGCGAGGCGGCGAACTTGGCCCAAAGACTCGTAGTTGGCCACGTGAAAGGCCGCACCAACTTCTTCGGCTACGGCCTGCGTCTTTTCCGGGTTCCGGCCCACGAGCACGAGCGAATCCTGCGGGCGGCGCTGGTGAAGGATGCGGGCCGCGGCCGCGCCCACCCCGCTCGAAGCACCGGTAATGACGATTGTTCGAGGGTCATGATCAGAAGGCAGGTTCTTGCTCGCGCGGCTCATACTTGGACAGTGTAGGGCGTTGAGCGCGGCCGCGCCGGGGTTTATTTAGCCCGGGAATGGATTTCCTGTTGGGCCTTACTGAGTCCCTCTGTCACGATGAGGCGGGCGGCCTCAGCAGCGGTGGCGATGGTGGAATCGAGGGCAGCGCTGGCGTCGACAGGCGCGAGCACCCAGTCCGGAATGGAACCACCCTTGGACGGGCGCCCGATGCCCACACGCACGCGCAGATAATCGCGCGTGCCCAGGCGCTCGCTCAGCGACTTCAAGCCGTTATGGCCATTCTCGTTGCCGCCCTTCTTAATGCGCACCTTGCCGGCGGGTAGGTCGAGCTCGTCGTGGATGACGATGATGTTCTCTGCCGCAACCCCCAGCTGCGCGGCCAAGGGTGCGATGGGATCACCGGAGAGATTCATGTACGTGTGTGAGCGCAGCGCCACGACCTTCGTGCCCCCGAGCTCGAGCTGTGCGGCGCTGAGCTGGTGCCCGGTGACGGGTTCAAGCATGTCGCCAGATTCGGCGAGGAGATCATCCACCGCCATGTACCCCACGTTGTGACGGGTCGCGGCGTATTTCGCGCCGGGATTGCCTAAGCCGACGATGAGCCACTTAGCGCTTAAATCGGCTGGACTTAGTCCAGGGTTGACTGCCTTTTTCGTCTTCTTCGGCGCAGCCTCAGCGCTGCCAAAGAGACGGGTGAAAAAGTCACGGATGGCGGACACAACAACTCCCTTGATGGATTTTCTTTAGGCTGGGGGACCATGAGTCAACTTCTAGAGGCTATCACCTGTCCCGTCCTACCTGCCCCGATGGCCGGTGGGCCCACCACGCCTGAACTGGTTGCCGCCGCTGAGTCCGCCGGTTCTTTTGGCGCGCTGGGCCTGGGGAGCTCTTCAGTAGACGCCGCGCGGGAGGCCATCGCTGCGTGCGCCGGCACGCGCTTCGGCGTCAACCTCTTTTATCCGCAGAGGGAGCTGACAGAATCGGAGCTCGCGGCTGCACGGTCCCTTGCCGCCGAAGAGAACGCCGTGCTTGGCGACGTCCCCCTAGACTTCGGTTGGCAGGACAAGCTCGACGCCGCGCTGGATGGTGGGGCAGCGGTGCTGTGGTCGATGTTCGGGGTCTTTGAAGAAGAGGAGATTGCGCGCATCCACGCCGCTGGGGCTGAGGCGTGGACCACGGTCACCACCCCGGAGGAGGCGCAGTCCGCGGCCGCGCGCGGCGTCGATGTGTTGTGCGTGCAAGGGCCTGAAGCCGGGGGACACCGCGGTGTATGGGACCCGAGTGCGGAACCCGATCCGCGCCCGCTCAAAGAACTTGTTGCGGCGGTGCATCAAGTCACGGGCATTCCGCTCATTGCCGCGGGTGGGCTGCGCACCGCGGAGGATGTCGCCGAGGCCTTGGCGTGGCCGGGGGTAGAGGCAGTCAGCTGTGGCTCTGCCTTCTTGCTGTCCGATGAAGCCGGAACGAGTGAGCACAACCGTGGCCTTCTGCGCCGCGGCGGCCGGACGGTGTCGACCCGCGCGTTCTCCGGGCGCTACGCCCGCGGGCTGGAGACTGCCTACACACGGGTACACCCGGACCTGCCTTTGGTCTACCCCTATCTCAACGCGTTGCTGAAAACGCGTCGTGCGCAGCTCGACGCCGACGTGGACTATTGCCTCGTGGGCGTCGACGTGGAGAAAATCGGCGGGGGTAGTGTGGCGGAAATCCTCGCGCAACTACACCCAAACGGGCATGAATAGGGGTTAAGATTTACGGATGGACATAGTTTTACACCCTTTTTGACGAGTAAAGGATACAAAGTACGTGACTTCGAACGCGCACATTGGGCACGAGGATTGGAACGAGCGCCTGGAGCTGGCCCAAGAGATGATCCCGCTCATCCACCAGCTGCACCGCAATAACAACGTTGTCACCTCTATCTACGGCCGCCTGCTCATCGGTGTGACCGATATCGACATCATCAAGGCGCACCGCTACGCCCGCCGCATCGCTGAGCGCGAGCTTCCCACCGCAGAGACCCTGCCCATCCTCAAGGAACTGTGCTCGATGAACCTGGGCACCGCTTCCATCGACTTGGGCCGCCTGGCCACTGGCTTCGAGGAATCCGGCTCCGACAACCTGCGCAACTACCTCGAGGAGACCCTCGTGGATCTCGTCGGCGCTGCTGTGGATAAGGAATCCACCGACGTTGTCCTCTACGGCTTTGGTCGCATCGGCCGCCTCCTAGCCCGCATCCTCATCGCCCGCGAAGCTGCCTACGGCGGCGTGCGCCTGCGCGCTATCGTCGTGCGCAAGAAGGGCGACATTGACATCTTCAAGCGCGCCTCGCTCCTGCGTCGTGACTCCGTACACGGTGCTTTCAACGGCACCATCGCCGTCGACGAGGAGAATGAGGTCATCTGGGCCAACGGCACCAAGATTCAGATGATCTACGCCAACAACCCGGCGGAGATCGACTACACCAAGTACGGCATCGACAACGCCATCGTCGTGGACAATACCGGTGTCTGGCGCGACCGCGAGGGCCTGTCCCAGCACCTGCAGTCCAAGGGTGTGGCTCGCGTGCTGCTGACCGCTCCGGGCAAGGGCGACCTGAAGAACATCGTCTACGGCATCAACCACGGCGATATCGAGGATTCCGACCAGATCCTCTCCGCCGCATCCTGCACCACCAACGGCATCACCCCGGTGCTCAAGGTCATCAACGACCGCTACGGCGTGGTTCACGGACACGTGGAGACCGCACACTCCTTCACCAATGACCAGAACCTCATCGATAACTTCCACAAGGGTGACCGCCGCGGCCGCGCAGCCGGCCTGAACATGGTGCTCACGGAGACTGGTGCCGCCAAGGCTGTGGCCAAGGCTGTCCCGGAATTCGCTGGCAAGCTCACCGGTAACGCCATCCGTGTTCCTACCCCGGATGTCTCCATGGCTGTGCTCAACCTCGAGCTGGAGAAGGAAGCCGACCGCGACGAGGTCAACGACTTCCTGCGCAACGTCTCCCTGCACTCTGACCTGCGCCAGCAGATCTCCTACATTGCCTCCCCGGAGGTTGTGTCCTCTGACTTCGTGGGCTCTACCCACGCTGGTGTCGTCGATGGCCTCGCCACCATCTCCTCCGGCAAGCACCTCGTGCTCTACGTGTGGTACGACAACGAGTTCGGCTACTCCAACCAGGTCATCCGCATCGTCGAGGAAATCGCCGGCGCTCGCCCGGTGGTCTACCCGAAGCGCGTTGATGTTTCTGAGCTCTAAACGCTAAAACACTGCTACCGCCCGTGCTGCATGGCGCGGGCGGTAGTGCTGTTTTAGGGTCCTGCTCGGCTTGCGACCTAGCATTGCCAGGATGCTTCACGCCCACAACTGCCCGATCTGCCAAAAGTAGGGGCCGAGATCGAAAAATCTAGACTGTTTTCGTCAGATTGGTCAGTTTTAGCGGGAAGACAGCGCTCGAGTATGGAGTAAATGTCGTGCGCGCAATGTCGCGGCCACCCCGAGCACTGCGGCCAACACCACAGCGACGGCATAGCGCAAAGGTGAGTGCGCAACCAAAGGCCAGGCGGGGAAGGCGAGTACCCACAGACCGGTATCAGCCAAGACATCGCCGCCCAAGGTGACGGAGACAATCGTCCCTACGATTGTGAGAGCGATAGCGCTCACAGTGCCGAAGCGAATCACCAGAATGAGTGATACAGCTGCGATGACATAGCCCACCCCAACCGCAAGGGGCAAAGCGGAAAACTGTGCAGCGCCATCACCACCTGCGAGCGCACTGGCCAGGTATGCGGCAGCGCATACCGCCAGGATGACACACAGGAACCAGAGGAGAATTCCGGATGTGCCGAACCGTGTTTCCATATGGACCAACGGCCATGAATCAGCTACACGGGGCCAAACGAGGACCGGCAAGATACCTGCGCCGACCGGAAGCAGAAAGTAGTGAAAGAAACCTTCGACGTAGTTAGCGGGATA
Source organism: Corynebacterium sp. HMSC056E09 (assembly GCF_001813425.1). Lineage (NCBI taxonomy): Bacteria > Bacillati > Actinomycetota > Actinomycetes > Mycobacteriales > Corynebacteriaceae > Corynebacterium > Corynebacterium sp. HMSC056E09. Next base: position 86,268 of record NZ_KV812511.1, on the reverse strand, counting down.
TTGCAGGGCGACAAAGCCTAGCGCCAGAATGCTGAGCATCAAGCAAGAGAACACCGCTGGGCTAAAAGCTGCACGGTGGAGTCCTAGCAACGTGGACCACAGCGAGGACTGTGCCGCCGCACGGGGGTGGCTCGTTGGCTGCCATACTTGGGCTTCTTCCATGGTGGTATTAGCAACGTCGGCATCAGTCTGGGCCGTTGTGGAACGCGCGAAACGGTGTCGCAGCGAGAACATTGGCCGGTATCGTCGCGGCGTGTAGACCGCGGCTAATGCTCCGAGAACGGCGAGGATGACGCACAATATGAAAGCCGGTAGTGGACTGCTGGTGAGAAGTGGGTCGTGTGGTTCAAGAGGCACCGAGTTCTGGTGAATACGCAATGCGCGCAGAAGCAATCGTTGCGGCCATGCTGGGGGAAAGGCCCACCACCTGCCTGATTCGACAGTGCACGGAAGGATGCTGATTATTTGCCATAGGGCCGCGGCTACCAGCGTTAAGCCGAAGCCCAGTCGGCGGGCACAGGCGGCGGAAAGCCCGGCAATGCCAAGCGCGCCAAGGAAGGAGTAGAGCCCAGCTACGAGGATAAGTTCATGATTCTCCCGCCCCTGGGCAGCGACAACGAACCAAGAAACACCAAAGTTCAGAATATGGAAGAGCGCAAGGCTGACAATGACAACGATAAAGCGGGCAGCATTCTCGAGACGCGGGTTGAGGTTTCTCCATTGCGTTCCGCCGCTGCGAGTGATGGTCTCGCGGCGTTCTGGAATGGTAGCGAACAGCCCAGTAAGAGGGGAATACATGCCGGTAACAAACAAGGATTGCCAAGCCAAGACGCCTGTGGCATCACTGTGCACCGATGCCATAGATGAGAAGATCATCGTCATGAGGACCAGCGGTAGAGCAAGTAAAGGCAACCACTGTAAGGCGCTTCCACGGCTGCGCAGTAGTTCTGCTGAAAGGTAACTCGGGCGAGGGGCAGTAGTGTGCTTAGGCACGTGACTCTCCTTCCCGGTTGGTAGGCGCTTGGGAGGGGTGGCTCGGTGAGGTAAGTCGGAAGAATTCTTCCTCCAACTGACCACGTGGAGCTAGCTCGTGCAGGGAACCGGAATAGCGAATCGTACCCTCGGCCAAGACGGTGATGTCATGGGCAAGGTGCAGGACCTCTCCAAGCTGGTGGGAGCTGACGATAACGGTGTGCCCAGCCGCGGCTAGTTGTTGTAGTAGCTCTCGCAACTCCATGATGCCTTGGGGATCGAGGCCATTCTGGGGCTCATCAAGAACAAGTACCTCTGGATTGCCGAGGAGAGCTTGCGCTAACGCCAGGCGGGCTTTCATACCAGTGGAAAAGGATTTCGCCTTCTTGGAGCCAACGCCGTTGAGCCCTGCGATGGAGAGACCCCGGTCAATCTCGGAATCAGGAAGGCCTAGAAGTCGAGCGTGAACGCGAAGATTCGCCGAGGCAGACAGATGGCCATAAAAGGCTGGCCCGTTCACTGAGGCACCAATGCGGCGAAGTACATTGCGGCTCCATGGTTGGCCCGCCACGTTGATGGAGCCCGAGTCGGGCGGCAGGAGACCTAAGAGGATGGAGAAGAGCGTCGACTTTCCTGCTCCGTTGCGCCCGAGGAGCGCATGCACGCGGCCCGGGGAGATGCGGAAGGAAACATCATCGAGGACTCGTTGCCGACCAAAAGACTTCGAGATGTGCTCAAAAGAGATATCGCAATTCATAAAATGCAGTATCGCCGGGGCTCATCATAAAGGAATCCGCCTGCATGATGGTCTTCAGCGAGCAGACCTCCTACCGTGGTAGGAGCTTAGGCAACCCCAGCACGCTGCGCTAAGAGAACGAGGGCCACTCGGTCACGTGCGGCGAGTTTAGACATGAGCGCGGAGACGTGAGTTTTCACCGTGGTTTCTGCGATGACCATGTCGGCGGCTATCTCCGCATTTGTAGCACCACGCGCGATGAGCGAAAGCACTTCCATCTCGCGGCGTGTTACAAGACTGAGTCCTTGGCGTTCCTGGGCGCTGAGGTTTTCGCGCGTCAGCGCCGAGCGATAAGCCTCCAGCACTGGGCCGGTTACCCCGGCGGCCAGCACCGATTCTCCTTGCGCCACGTTGCGAACGGCGGTCACAAGAACCTCTGGGTCGGCATCCTTCAGCAGGAAGCCGTGGGCGCCAGCGGAGATGGACCGCGCCACGAGTTCTTCATCATTGAATGTGGTGAGCATGATGATGCGGCACTCGGGCTTGCGCTCGAGTATGGCTTGAGCCGCTCCGATGCCGTCCATGCCGGGCATGCGAATGTCGAGGATAGCCACATCAATGTGGTGGCTTAGTGCTGCTGCCACGGCATCCGCCCCAGTGGCAGCGGTTGCCGCGACCTCGATGTCTTCTTGCGCAGTGAGGATGGTAGACAACGCTGAGAGCAGCATTGCTTGATCATCGGCCAATAAGACGCGGATTCTAGATCTGCTGTGTGGCATCCTTGGTCTCCTTCATCGGTATCTGTGCGTGCAAGGAAAAGGAATGAGCATCGCCGGAATAGTCGAGGCGACCGCCGAGCGAACGAGCTCGTTCCGCTACTCCGACTAAGCCCACGCCGCTGCCCGCGACGTTGCTTGGCGTGGGATGAGGATTGGTGGAGGTGAGGGTGAGCGCGGCGGCGTCATCAAGTACAAGCTCAACCACGACATGCGTGCCGACGCCCTGATGGCGCAGAGCATTCGTCAAGCCCTCCGTGGTAATGCGCACCAATGCCATCTGCACCAACGACGGCACGGCGTATTCAGCTGGGAGGTTTGCGTCGACTTTCAGCCCAGCAGCGCGGAAGCCTTCGAGGATTCCTTCGATGTGCTCAAGTTGTTGAGCAGGCTCCAGAGCCGTGGGTCGGGGTGAGCGCAAGGCAGCGACGATTCCGCGAACCTCGCGCAGGGCGGTATCCGCATTATCGCGGATCGAAAGAAGTGCTTCTTCAGCCGCGCCGGAGTCCGTATTCGCTGCAACGATGCCTGCATTAGCCTGAACCTTAATCAGGGTGAGGGAATGGGCAAGGACATCGTGCAGTTCCCGTGCAATGAGGAGGCGTTCTTCTTCTTGTGCCTGGTGGAAGCGCTCGCGGGCTAGTATCTCCCGTTGGCGATCACGGTCAAAATACCGGGCAGCGATGAAATACGTGCTGCCCAGCACTGCCCAATGGGCCACCACCATGGCAAGGAAGGGTGTGTCTACCTCATAGCGCAGAAGGTAAGTCTCAGTGTCGATGCGCCACATGAAGGGGGAGATAAAGGTACCGAGTGCGGTGATGAGGAGGACCACCCGCGGAACCAGCCTCTGGGTGATGTACCGCGAGGTGGTGTACACGGCCATGGGGGCGGTCAGCGCCCACGGGGTGAGGCCGCTATTGGTGGGGAGCTGGTTCATCCATATGACAGCCCAGGCCAGGAGCAGAACTAGGAATCCTGTTGCGCTCACGATTGGCCTCGAGCGCCACACGAGGAAGAACGGTATGAACAGCAGCGACAAGAGAGCCTCGAGTACTTCCACCGTTCCGGAAGAGGAAAACGCCAAGGCACAATAAAAGGCCGCTACGAGCCCCGCGACTCCTGCGAGTAGCGCGTCCCCCAAATGCACCGAGGACAGGAAGGTACGCGCGGTGCGGGAAGAGCTCATAGACGGCCATGGTAGTACATGCCGAAAGTACTACTTCTTTTTCTTGTCCTTCTTGCCCTTCTTTTTCTTTCCCTGCTTCTTGCCGGAGCCGTTGCCGTTGACCTTGTCGCGCTCCAAATCGGCTGCGACATCTGGTACGTAGGCAAATTCATTGCGCGGCGGGCGTACGTATTCGGCCTCGAGCTCGGGGCGATCTGGGATCTCAGGAACATCCTGCTCTACGTGCTGGTACGGAACCATCTTGAGGATGTGGTTGATCACGTTGATGCGCGAGCGCTTCTTGTCCTCGGATTCCACGGTGTACCACGGGGAGGACGGGGTATCGGTGTGGACGAACATTTCATCCTTGGCACGCGAGTAGTCTTCCCAACGGGTAATGGACTGCAAGTCCATGGGGGAGAGCTTCCAGCGGCGCAGCGGATCGTTGCGGCGGGACTTAAAGCGTGCGAGCTGCTCCTCATCAGAAACGGAGAACCAGTACTTAAGAAGGATGACGCCATCCTCGATGAGCATGTGCTCCAGCAGCGGAGCCTGGTGAAGGAAGCGCACGTATTCTTGCTGGGAGCAGAAGCCCATGACACGCTCCACGCCGGCGCGGTTGTACCAGGAACGGTCGAAGATGACGATCTCGCCGGCGGTGGGCAGCTTCTCAATGTAGCGCTGGAAATACCACTGGCCCGCCTCGCGGTCGGTGGGCTTCGGCAGCGCCTCGATGCGGCAGGTACGCGGGTTGAGGTACTGCGTAATGCGCTTGATGGCGGAACCCTTGCCGGCGGCGTCGCGGCCTTCCATGATGATGACCACGCGGGCGCCGGTCTCAACGACCCACTGCTGCATCTCGACGAGCTCTGCTTGGAGGCGCTTGAGCTCGTCCTCATAGGCTTGCTTATCTAGCTTCGGCGGCTTGGTGGCAGACTTCTTAGACTGTGAACTCATACCTCTAAATTTACCGCTTAGCTGGGAAAATACCTAACCGCGGGGGTTAGGTAAGTGGGGCGAATTGGGAGGTATTTAGTCAACCTCGTGTTGCGTCACCGCGCCGCTGGCGGCGTCGACGTCGAGTTCATGTTCCTGGCCATTAGCCTTGAATTCAATCTCCCAGTGCGGGCCCTTGCCGTCATCACCATCGTCGTAGTCGACTTCCTTCTCCGTGACGGCCTGGGCATCAACGCCGGCATGGGCTAAAGCTTTCTCGAATGCGTCATCGCCGGTGAGTTTCCCAGAATCCACTGCATTTCCGGCGTCCCCGGCAGCAGCGGTGTCTGCAGGCTGCTGGGCGTCGTCATCGCGGTCATCGTCGTCATCATCATCGCCCTGGTCCGCGCCAGTTGCAACGGCTGTTTCCGTCACGGTTTCCACAGACGCGGGAGTCGGCGTCGGGGCGGGATCGGCCTCTTTATCTGAAGAGCACGCAACCAGCGCGGTGCTGGCGCATAGTGCGAGGCCTGCGGCGGTGAAGCGGGAGCAAAGAGTCATTGAGGCTCATCCTCCTTGGTCAGTCGGGCACGTGTGGTGTCCCACCCTAACGAAGCCTGTCAGTTTTCGCTGAAGATCCTGGATAAGGCTGAATGTTAACGGCCGTGACAGGTACAGTCTTCGCCGCAGCCCCCGGCAGCGGGAGGTTCGCCGAAGCGCGTGGTGTTCTCAATCGCGCCGAGCCCTTCGATACTGATGCGGGTGCGGGAGCCGTCGCCAAGCAGTGCTTCCTCGCCGCGCGCGAAGCCCACGCCTTCCGGGGTGCCGGTGGCAATAACATCGCCTGGATTCAGAGGGTAGAGGGAGGAACAGAAGGCGATGAGCTCGGCCACGGAGAAGATGAGGTCATCGGTGTTATCGTCCTGGCGGACTTCACCATCGACGGTCGTGACTAGCCGCGCGGCCTTGCCCGGGGCCCATTCATCAGTCGTGGTCAACCACGGTCCGAAGCCGGCGGTGCGGTAGAAGGATTTACCGGCGTGGAACTGCGTGGTGGCGCGCTGATAATCCCGCAGAGTGTAATCGTTCATAATGGCATAGCCGGCCACGTAATCCAGCGCATCTTTCGCACTCACCCGGTGCGCGCGGCGGCCCATGACTACGGCGAGCTCTCCTTCATAGTCCAGCTTCTTCGTGGCATAGTCCGGCACATAGACATCGTCGAAGGGCCCGGTCAGAGCCTCCGGGAACTTGATGAAGAGCGTGGGCTGTGTAGGCAGCTCGCGGCCCATCTCACGGGCATGCTTGGCGTAGTTGACGCCAACACAGATGATCTTTCCTGGGTTCGGGATGACGGGGGCGAGGTCGGCGTCGTCGAAAACCACGGGCTCACCGGAGAGCTGCGCAGCTTTGTACCAATCGGGGCTGGCGAGCAGTTCTCCTACGTCCTCATAATCCAGCTCGGTGCCCACGTTGGGGCCGTCAATACGGATAGCGCAGGTGCCAAAACTGGTGCGGAGGGTAGCGAGTTTCATGGCAGTTAGTCTAGCGCGCGAAGAATCTCATCGACCGCGTCGGCGCACATGATGGGGACCTCCTGCGCCTCCTGCTTGTTCCATGTTTTAAGCACAAATGCGGCTGGGTCCATGCGCCCGGGCGGGCGGCCGATGCCGACTGAAAGGCGCTGGTAGTCCTTGGTGCCCAGAGATTTCGTGGTGGAGCGCAGCCCGTTATGGCCGTGGTCCCCGCCGCCGAGGCGCCGCTTGATGGTGGCGAAGTCGAGCTCCAGCTCATCGTGGACAACGATGATGTGATCATGAGGAACGTTGAAGTATTGGGCGAGGGCCTTGATGGGTCCGCCCGACAGGTTCATAAAGCTGCGCGGCTTGGCGACGATCACCTTGGTGTCCCCACGCCGCGCTTCGGCTATATCGGTGTTCGTCTTCTTGTGAACTGAAAAGGTAGCGAATAGCTCGTGGGCTAGCTCATCAGCCACGTCAAAGCCGATGTTGTGGCGGGTACCGGTGTACTTCGGGCCGGGGTTTCCTAGACCAACGACGAGAAAGGGAGAAGAAGTCACGCTGCCCATTCTAAACAGCGTAGGGGCGAAAAACGGCGAACCGCGTCCGTCCCCAGAAAGCTGGGGGCAGGCGCGGTGCGTTAGATAGGTGAGGGGAAGTTTACTCCTCGTCCTTCTTCTCCTCGGAAGCGGACTCGTCGGCGGACTCGGCGCCAGCCTCAGCGCCACCTTCCTCAGCAGCCTCAGCGGCAGCCTCGACGTCCTCATCAACCTCCGGCTCGGAGATGGAGACGATGACGGTGTCTTCCTCGGCAGCAAGGGTGGTGCCCTCCGGCAGGGAAACCTCGCCGGCGGTGACCACGGTGCCGTCCTCGAGGCCCTCGATGGACACGACGATCTCTTCCGGAATGTTGAGCACGTCTGCCTCGACGAGGAGGACGTCGGCATCCTGGATGGACATGAGGCCCGGAGCCGGCTCGCCCTCGAGGACAACCGGAACCTCGACCTCAACCTTCTCGCCACGCTTAATGGAGAGCAGGTCGATGTGGTCGATGTTGAAGGTCAGGACGTTCTGGTCAATGTGCTTGACCATGACCAGGTGCTGCTCGCCCTCGAGCTCCAGCTCGAACACGGCGTTGACGCCGTGGTTACGGACCAGTGCGGTCATTTCCAGGCGGTCAACGGCGAAGTGCAGAACGTCGACGGCGTGGCCGTAGACGACGCCCGGGATCTTGCCTGCAGCGCGCAGACGGCGAGCGAAGCCCTTGCCGAACTCGGAACGGACTTCAGCCTTCAATACGGGGCGCTCAGAAGCCATAAGTAAATCTCCTTAAAGTATCGTTGTGCGGCAAGGGCTCATGAAGAACCGTGTAGATACGACAAAAGCCTGCCGATGGACGTCTTGGACGAGTCATCGCAGGCTTAAAAGAATTCCGCAAAAAGAATTCACTGCTTAACTTATATAATCGCGTCGATAACGGATTTCTCCCTCGCCGAGACTCGGAAAGCATAGCACGTACTTGACCGCCTCCACAAAACACATCCTTTTGCTATCGCTCCTGCTTAAAGGAGATGACGATGGTCTAAGAAAGGTGTTTGAGCGCCTCGCGCTGAGACAATGGTGCCAGCTCGTGGTCGCGGACAAAGTCCCGCACCCACTCTGGATCGCGGCGCGCATGATCCCGCAGCGCCCAGCCGATTGCCTTGCGGATAAAGAACTCGTCGCCGTACGGAGAATGCTCAGAATCATCGGCCAATCTAGGGGGCAGCGGGCAAGGATTGACCGCACCGCCTGCCGCCGTGGCGTCGATTTCACGCCTAAGAAGGCAAATTGGTGCTTCATATAGGCGGACATGGGTTCGGCCTGGGAAGCATCGGCGAGCGACGTTAATGCTCGTTGTACATCGGCAAATGCTGTCTGGGGGTTGGTCACCCTAACAGTATGACCATAGGAACGCCGCCACTCGCAGTCCCAAAGGACTGAGAGTGGCGGCAGCAGGTTCGGTGAAGGCTCTAGTGAGTCTCGAAGAGGGTAGTCACGGAACCGTTCTCGAAGATTTCGTGGATGGTGCGAGCCAGCAGCGGGGCGATGGACAGGACCGTGAGGTTGTCCCAGCCCTCGGTGGACTGCGGCAGGGTATCGGTCGTGATGACCTCGACAGCACCGCACTCGGACAGGCGCTCGCGGGCCGGGTCGGAGAAGACACCGTGGGTACACGCAATAACCACGGACTTGGCGCCGGCTTCTTTGAGCACGCGGACAGCGCCCGCGATGGTGCCGCCGGTATCAATCATGTCATCGAGCAGGATGCAGTCCTTGCCCTCGACGTCACCGACGACGCGGTTGGACACCGTCTTGTTGGCCTCGGTAGTGGAGCGGGTCTTGTGAACGAAGGAGAGTGGGGCGTCGCCAAGCTCGTGCGCCCACTTCTCCGCCACCTTCACGCGGCCAGCATCGGGGGAGACCACAGCGAGGTTGTCCAGCGGGTACTTGGACTTGATGTAGTCCACCAAGATCGGCATCGCGTGCATGTGGTCGACCGGGCCATCGAAGAAGCCCTGAATCTGGTCGGTGTGCAGGTCCACGGACACGATGCGGTCGGCACCAGCAGCAGCCAGCAAGTCTGCCACCAGGCGGGCGGAAATAGGCTCGCGTCCCAGGTGCTTCTTGTCCTGGCGTGCGTATGGGTAGAAGGGCAGGATGGCGGTGATGCGCTTAGCGGAGCCGCGCTTGAGCGCGTCGATCATGATGAGCTGCTCCACCAACCACTTGTTGAGCGGCTGAGTGTGGGACTGCATCACGAAGCAGTCGGCACCACGGACGGACTCCTCGAAGCGAATGAAGATCTCACCGTTGGCGAAATCGCGCGCGGTGGTCGGAACCAGATCGGTCTTGAGCTCCTTGGCCACAGCCTCAGCCAACGCTGGGTGAGCGCGCCCAGTGAAGAGCATCATGTTCTTGCTGCTGCCGGTAACCTTGCCAGTCATAGGTAGATATCCCTTTACTTGTTGTTAGTTAGTGGTCTATTCGTCAGCCTCGGCGTCCTGTGCCTTGCCGGCGGCTTCTGCTGCCGGCGTGCCCGGACGCTTCTTTTGCACCCAACCTTCGATGTTGCGCTGCTTGCCGCCGGAGACCGCGAGCGCTCCCGCAGGAACGTCGTCCTTAATCACTGTACCCGCACCGGAGTAAGCGCCATCACCGACGGTGACGGGGGCGATGAACATGGTGTCCGAGCCGGTGCGCACGTGGCTGCCGATGGTGGTGTGGTGCTTGTTGACGCCGTCGTAGTTGACGAAGACGGAGGAAGCACCAATGTTGGAGTAATCACCCACGGTGGCGTCACCGATATACGTCAGGTGAGGCACCTTGGTGCCGCGGCCGATCTGTGCCTTCTTTGCCTCGACGAAGCCGCCCAGCTTGCCTTCTTCACCCACGATGACGCCGGGGCGGATGTAGGTAAACGGGCCGATCTGCGCGTTGCTGCCAATAACGGAGTCGAAGCCGTGCGTGCGCACCACGTGTGCGCCTTCACCAACCTGCATGTTGGTCAGCGTGGTGTCGGGGCCGATTTCGGCGCCATCGGCGATGGTCGTGGCACCCCACAGCTGGGTGTTGGGGTGAATGGTGACGTCCTGGCCAATGGTCACGTTGACGCCGATCCAGGTGGTGTCGGGGTCAACGATGGTGGCGCCGCCGCGCATGGCTTCCTCAACCACGCGGCGGTTGAGCAGGCGGCCGGCTTGAGCCAACTGCACGCGGTCGTTGACGCCGGAGAGCTCCTCCGGATCGGTGGCGACGTGCGCACCAACGCGGTGGCCGTCTTCGCGGGCAATCTCCAACACATCGGTGATGTAGAGCTCGCCCTGGGCGTTATCGGAGTTGAGCTTCGTCAAAGCGTCACGAAGCACGGCACCGCCGAATGCAAAGACGCCGGAGTTGACCTCGCGCACCTTTCGCTGTTCCTCAGAGGCGTCCTTCTGCTCCACGATGGCGGTGACGGATCCATCCTCGGCGCGCAGCACGCGGCCATAACCGGTGGGATCCTCCAGCGTCATGGACAGAACTGTTACGGCATTGCCCTCGCTGGTATGGGTCTCCTGCAGCTGGCTCAAAGTTTCCGGGCGCAGAAGTGGAACGTCACCGTTAGTCACGATGACGGTGCCGTTAAAGTCCGGCAGAGCGCTCAAGCCACACTGCACGGCGTGGCCGGTACCGTTCTGCTCCTCCTGAACGGCCTGGGATACTGCGCAATCCAGTTCCTCGGCGATGGCATCGACAGCGGGGGAGACCTGATCGCGCTGGTGGCCCACGACGACCACGAGGTGCTCCGGGTTGAGGCCGGCGGCTGCGTGGAGGGCGTGGCCGAGAAGTGACCTCCCGCCAATCTCATGCAACGTCTTTTGGGTTGAGGATTTCATGCGGGTACCTGCGCCTGCGGCAAGGACGATGGCGGCGCAGTCAGTTACTTCAGCCACGAGTGTGTGCTTCTCCTGTGATTGGGGGTCAGGACTTACTGTGTTTCATCATAACGCGTGCTGCCTACTTCCCGTGTGAGACCTCCGGGAGTGCGCGGGCACGCCACGCGCCGACCAGACCGATGCAAGCCAAGAACAGGATGGCCGCCGAAGGGCCCGCCAGCGCGATGACGGCGGAGATACCGCCGACGACGAGGAGGATGACGCCCATCATGGTGTTTGCAGCCCCGACGTAGCGGGTGCGCTTATCCTCACCAGCCATGTCCACCACATAAGTCTTGCGCGCCACGCGGATAGCGGCGTGCGCCAGGTTGACCAGGAAGAAGCCGAGGGGAAGGGCCCACATGCTCACCGCTGTCGGCGCCCACGCGGCACAGGCCACGATGCCCAGCAAGATGATCGCCGCGGCACCCGCAGCCCAGGACATGACGAGGCGGGAGGACTTATCGGACAACACACCGGAAACCCGGCCGCCGACGAGACTGGCCAATCCCGAGGCCAAGACGAAGCCGCCGAGCCCGCTCAAAGCCTGTGAGCCGATGCTCTGCGAAAGCACCACGATAAAGGAGGTGGACAGGGCAGACACCAGCAGCAGGGCGCGGACGTTGACGAAGCCACGGAAGCGGGCATCCTGGGTATACAGCTGCCAGGTGTCCTTCCACCAGCTGCGGTTCATACCTTTCTGGCCGGAGTCCTCCGGCACTGGCTCCTCGATGCTGCGAAAGACCGCTGCCGCTAGGAACCACGTGGCCGCGCCGATAGCTAGCAGTACCGCCAGGCTCCACCGCGGGAGCTCGCCCAGCATGGCGAGGATGCCACCGGTAATCAGGGTGACTGCCCCGCCGAGCTGCGTGGCCCGTCCGGTCACCACGCCGCGGCGCCCCTTGGAGATGGTGCGGCCCTGGACGTCCTTGCCGGTGAGCGAACACAGCGCGCGGAGCACGGCGAGAACAGCAAGCGCGAGGCAGACGATGAGGCCGAGGAGGGGGCCGCGAACAAGCACGGCAGCCGCTGCAATGATCGCCGCGCACACACCCTGGCCCACCGAGCCCAGTACCCACAGGCGCTTGCGGGCGGGATGGGACACCACCCATGGGGTGAGCGCTGCTTGCGGGAGCATGGAGCCGGACTCGCGCAAGGGGACTAGTAGGCCCGTGAAGAAGCCCGGCACCCCGGTCGCACTGAACAGCCAGGGTAGAACCGTCTTGCCGGAGAGCAATTGATCGCCCACGCCCTGCAGGCCATTCGACCAGACGAAGCGGCGGGCATTGGCGGATTCCTGGGACGGTGAAGAGCCGTGGGGAGATGCAGAACGCGAAGCCATGACTGTGATCTTAAGCCCGGCTCGACCTTATCCGGGCCCTAAGGTTTGCCTGATCTCTATCCTGGAAAACATGTCTATCTCCGCTCGTCCCACAGTGTCCCGCCGTGTCTTCGTCCAAGGCTCCGTGCTCACCATCGCCGGTGCCGCCGTAATGGGGTTGAGCTCATGCTCTGCATCGTCCTCGAAGAATCAGCCGGAGCCACAGGGCTACGACGGTGAGCCGCGCGCCCTGCCCATCCCGCCTGTGGACGAGGGCGAAGTTATTGACGGAACGCGAGTTTTCAAGCTGACCGCGCAGGACGGTTACTCGGAGGTCCTCCCTGGCAACGAGCGCACGCGGACGTGGGGTTTCAACGGTCCCTTCTTAGGGCCCACCTTGCGCGCCCGGCGCGGGGAGAAGGTCCGCGCGGAAATTACGAACAACCTCATCGAGATGACCACGGTGCACTGGCATGGCATGAAGCTGCCTGCCTACTCGGATGGCGGCCCGCACTCGCCAATTGAGGTGGGCAAGACCTGGAAACCCGAGTGGGAGATCACCCAGCCGGCCGCCACGCTGTGGTACCACCCGCACCCGCACATGGCCACGGCCACGCATGCCTACCGCGGGCTGGCGGGGATGTTCCTGATTGATGACGACGTGGCCTCAGATCTTGATCTGCCCCAGGACTACGGCGTGGATGATATCCCGGTGGTCATCATGGACGCGAAGTTCACCGAGGACGGACAGATCGATGAGAAAAGCGATAACACCCTGGGGCTTCTGGGGACCACGCCTCTGGTCAACGGCATTACCAACGCGCGCTTCGACGCCATCACGCGCCGGGTCCGCCTGCGTCTGCTCAACGGTGCCTCGATGCGCTTCTACACACTGGAGCTGAGCAACGGCCCCTTCCACGTCATTGCCACGGACACAGGGCTTCTCGACGCCCCCGTGGAAGTCGACTCCCTCCTCTTCGGCCCGGGCGAGCGTGCCGAAATCATCGTGGATTTGGAGCCCGGCGAGGAAGTACAGCTGCGCTCGGTGCCGCGCAAGGATAACTTTGGGGTGCCCAAGGACAAGGATGCGGCTGACTTCGGCTTCCAGGATTCCTTTGACATTCTCACCATCTCCGGGCCTGCGGAGTCCGCGACGGAGCCACCGGCCCTGCCGGCAACGCTTGACCCGGCCGCGGCGAAGACCCCGTCGACGGATGGACTCACGGAGCGCGAGTTCGTGCTCAACACCTTCATGATTAATGGTGAGCAGATGGACATGGCGCGGGTGGATACCGTCATTGATCATGACGCCCCGGAGATCTGGACCGTGACCAATGAGAACTCTGATTGGCCGCACAACTTCCACATCCACAATGCCCGCTTCAAGGTCCTGGACTGGGACGGCGATGAGAAAATGAATGTGTTCAACTCCGGGTGGAAGGACATTGTGAACCTTCCGCCGAAGGCCACCGCGCGCCTGCTGGTGGAGTTTGGACACTTCCCGGACAAGACCATCCCGTACATGTACCACTGCCACATGTTGCTGCATGAGGATGAAGGAATGATGGGGCAGTACGTCATGGTCAATAAGGGTGAAAAGCCCGACGTGCGCGTGAAACCAGCCGCCTTAGTCTTCGACCAAACCGCCACCGCCCACTCCGCGCACAGCGGCCAGGTGGTGGATTCCTCCCGCAGCCCCTATGCGACGCCGGAGGCGAAGGGCTAACCCTTCACGATGCTCTCGTAGGCACGGCCCGCTAGCGCCGAGCTGTGCCAGCGGCGGAAGAGGTTGGGTGGGCGGTTGCGCATCAAGGTGACTGCGAATTTACGTGCGTCAGAGATGACTTCAGGATTTAGAGCGTTGAAGGTTTCCTCTAGTTGGCCGATGGGGTAGTAATAAGCCTCAGTTGGCGTGACGTTGTAATCATGGGAAGAGACGAAGTGGTAAGGGGATTTGCTAAACCAAACGGTATCGGATTCTGCTTTCCAATCGCCGCCCTCGCGTGGAAGAAGGCTAAAGAATCCGGTGCCGAGGGTGTAGCCGTCAAGAAAACCCAAGTCTAAGTTAGTTGGATCAGTGATGACACTGCTACGCGGGAAGACAAGAAACTCAAGTATCCCGGTATTGAGGGTTGCATATCGGCCACCAGCGGTTGAAGGATAGTCCGACAACGTCCAGTACGTTTTCTCTGTTTCTGGCGCAACAGGGATGATGTGCTCGAGGGCGAAGACGATGTCTTTGATTACGGCTTGAGAAACTTCTGGGGGTGCGTTCTTTTCCAGCTTTGTTGGCCCCGATGCTTCAGCGCCACGGACAAAAGCTGCGCGATCAAACTGTGATGGTTCCCAATCCCCAAGGATCCAATGTTTTGATCGGTGACGGTTATGACTAAATCGAGTGGGCTGGGGCCTTCGGAAGCTAATACACCGCTGCGATTGCGGAGTAAGACGCCGGCATCGAGTTGGTACTGGATCATTTGTTTTTCAAGGATGTCCAGCTCCAAAGGCGGTGCGGGCGCAAATGATAGTGCTACGACATCGCCCCAGGATTCATGGTGGTTGGAACCATGAGTGTGATCTCTGAACCGCTTGACGACGTCGATGGATTGGCCCACGTACTTCGTGCCATCGTCGAACTCGATGACATAGATTCCACACCGCTCATTGGCGGGGAAGATGGGGCCGATGGGTGTGTTTGAGTCAAGTTCCAAGCGCTTGAAGTCGAGGGGAGAAGCCATGATGACAACGTAGACGATGCCTGGGGCCCAGCGTCCGCAGATTGGGTGTTTCAGATAAAAGAAAGCCCCGCTGACGCGGGGAAGTGATGGTGTTAAGCATCAGCAAGGGCTCATCCCAGCAGCGCAGGGAAGTTAAATGGCCCATCATGAAGCCTACATTGCGATTGTTAAAGAACAATTTTCAGAAAACAATGAACTTGCTAATGCTAACAATGCTATGCTCGTTTTAAACCACTTCTTATGAAGGATGATCATGGAAAAGACTGCTGGACAGGGACCGAACTCAAGTTTAATTCCGGACCGGACACGTGATTTTTGTCTTAGGGCTGATGGCTGGGCGCGCGAGCGTAGTCCGCAAGCTCAAAGTTTGTGGGCTAAATCAGGTGATGGCACAGATTTCTTGACGCTGCCGCAGCATATGGTGGATTCGGCATGCGCTGCCTCTTTCTTGTATAACTCCTGGTTGGCTGCTTCTGTGAAGCGCTATCTTTCAGAAGGGCTGGGGGTCGATGAGTCTGGGGTTGAGGCGCTATATGTGTGGCTTGCGGGAGTCCATGATGTGGGAAAAGCAATACGCACGTTCCAGCGCCTACTCCTGGAAAGTGATAAAGCGTATCTCGTGCATGCCGTCTCAGATGCGGGTTTAGATATTGAACTCAGTGTTGATGAGGCCAACTTTGACAAGCTTCCGCATGGCGTTGCGTCAGGAGAGATTCTATCTCAGTGGTTATGTGCACGAGGTGTTCGTCTCCCAAAAGCTAACGCATTGGCGGCGGTTGTTAACGCACACCACGGCATCGCGAATAAACCCTCGAGGCAGGTGCGCGAACTTATTGAGGATTACCCCGATCCATGGAAGCGCGTGCACAAAGAACTGCTCGACGCTATGACGGATCCCTGTGGTGCTGACTCAGTGATTGAGAAGGTTTGTCGTGGCAACAAGCTGCATCAAGGCGTGGCGGAAATTCTCACTGGGCTCGTGGTGATGGCGGACTGGATGGCTTCTAATGAGAACGCGTTCACACTGCACGTGAGCGGAACGCAGCTTGAGCGGGTCGAGGCAGCTGCCGCAACTATCGACGTAACGACGCCTTGGGAACCTGAAAGAGGGGACTGGCGGGATATTGACGCTCACTTTCGGCGCTCGTTTGACTGGCCGGGGGAGTATTGTGCCCGGCCGGTGCAGCGTGCAGTCGTCGAGGCAGCGCAACAGCTGGAAGGGCCAGCACTTGTTGTCATTGAGGCCGAAACTGGAGTTGGAAAGACTGAAGCAGCCCTTGCTGCTGCAGAAATCCTGGGGGCTAACAGTGCAGCGCAAGGAGTTTTCTTCGCGGCACCGACCATGGCAACGGCTAATGGGTTGTTGGAGCGCACTATTGAATGGGCCTCGAACAATAGCGTTGACTCGGTGAGGAGCATGTACCTTGCGCACTCCAAGAACGATCTTTCGGAGCCGTACCGGCAGCTGAAATTCTCGCAAATTGGCAAGGACTCCGGCGAAGGCGGCGGAGTTATTGCGTCACAATGGATGTCTGGACGCCGTCTGGGGCTGTTGTCCAATTTTGTGGTCGGCACTGTGGACCAAGTCTTGATGATGGCGCTTCAGCAGCGCTTCCACATGCTGCGGCACGTGGGTCTGGCGGGGAAGGTCATCATCTTTGACGAGGTGCATTCTTTCGACGTCTACACCAGTGACTACCTCCAAAGAACCATTGAGTGGCTTGGTTATTACGGTGCCAGCGTCATTCTCATGTCAGCGACGCTTCCGCCAGATAAGCGACGTTCACTGGTACAGGCATACTCCAGCGCACCCTGGCCTGATGAAGAACCTACTGGGTATCCACTGCTTACGCTTGCAACTAGGGATTCCGTGGAGTTTCATTCGGTGCCGCCAACGCCAACGAACTTAGAAGCACGCATTGAGTACCTAGACGATGACGCGGAGAAGCTCGTAAGCTTCGCGGATTATTACCTCAATGAAGGCGGCTGCGCACTCATCATCTGCAACACGATTGCCCGCGCACAAGAGGCATATCGCGTTTTAGAAGGCGTTTACGGCGACGAAGTACAGCTACACCATGCAGGCTTCGTTGCGTGGGAGCGCGTAGCGAAGGAAGATGGCCTTCGCGAGGAACTCGGACCTGATTCTCACCGGGGAAGTGGGCGTCCGCAGCGCAAGATTGTGATCGCAACCCAAGTGGCGGAGCAAAGCCTCGATATTGATGCTGATGTTCTTGTCACGGATATCGCACCGATGGATCTCATTATCCAGCGCATCGGACGTTTGCATCGCCATGCGCGTCCAGCCACTGATCGACCGGAGAAGCTACAACAGCCACGGGTGATGATTCGAGGACTCCTTAAGCACGAACCCGTCCCTGAGTTTGATTCGGGAGCGGAGTTTATCTACGGCCAAACCCTGCTCCTATCGACGTATGCGATGCTTCCAGAACTCTTTCGACGCCCCGACGATATTGAAGGACTTGTCCAAGCAGCATATGACAAGAACTTTATGCCGCCGGAGGAGTGGGAAGAGGCGTGGGAGAACGCAAAAAATGACAGCGATTCGACCGAAGATAGAGCTCATACCCGATCATCGACGCATCAGCTGCCGCGCCCGTGGCCCCGCGTCAAATACCACGATCTTTTCCAACAACTCATTAGCGATGACGCAGCATCGGGAGATGAACGCGGAGCTACTCAAGTCCGAGATGCTGAACCTTCGGTGGAAGTCATTCCAATTAGGAGCACTGAATACGGCTATCAGCCGTGGGGCTTTGAGGAAGAAGTACTTGATGGCACCGAGCTGTCCTACAACGTTGCGTTCCATTTGGCTTCGAGCACGGTCCGTCTACCGACTCGTTTGACGAGGTGGGAATCTGATTTTGAGGCGGTCGTCAGCACTTTGGAAGAAGCTACGCCGGCACAATGGCGTTCGCATTTCCTTCTAAGGGGACAACTGGCATTGCTGCTCGACGATTCTGACACCGCACAGCTTGGGCGGTTTACCGTGACTTATTCCTCCGAGCTGGGTATCGAAATTCTTAGCGATGGAGGAGAGTGAATGTCCGTCGCCCTTTGTACTCTGAGGGCACCTCCTCTCAGAGGCTCCTCTACGAGAATCAACAACCCACAACAAGACAAAGAAAGGAGGCGAAAGAAGAATGACTGACACCTCAACGTTTAACCTTCTCGATGAGCCATGGATCAAGTGCATGGATGGTACCAACCAGCCTGTAACCCTGAGCATCCGCGATATCTTTTCTGGCCGCGGTGACGCTTACAAAGTCGTTGGTGACTCACCAACTCAGGACTACGCGGTGCTTCGTGTGCTGCTGGCCATTTTTTGGCGGGCGCATGCTCTAGATCTTGTGGAGAGTTACGCGGGCAATAATTGGGAAGACTTTGATTGGCCGGAATGGTTCGATGATCTGCGTGATCAGCTTGTAAACGAGAAGCGTGATGACGCGGTCCTTGACTACCTTGATGGCCTTGAAGATCGGTTCGATCTTCTTTCACCGATTGCTCCCTTCATGCAAGTCGCGGACTTGCATACGAAGTCAGGAGCCACAAAACCTGTAGCCTTCATTGTTCCGGAAGCTGCTGATGACTTCTTCACCATGCGTACAGCGGAAGGACGAGAATCTCTCGCTCTCGATGAGGCCGCTAGATGGCTGATCCATGCGCAGGCATTCGATTACTCGGGAATCAAGTCGGGTGCGGAAGGAGATCCCCGCGTTAAAGGCGGACGAGGCTACCCCATCGGAACTGGTTGGACCGGACGCACTGGCGGCACGATTGTCCTAGGCGAAGGTGGGATTCTTGAGACTCTGATTCTCAATACCCCGCCGTCAGCGGTCTTGGATTCCCAAGAGGGAGGAGCTGTGAGCGCGGATACTCCCGTTTGGGAACGTGAACCTGACACCGCAGCGCAGCGGCCGGGATCAAGCGATGACATTGGTGCCGTCCCACACGGTGCGGTCGATCTTGCGACCTGGCAGGCACGGCGTATTCGCCTCTTCTTTGAAGGCGACCGCGCGGTTCAAGTATTGGTCTCGAACGGCGACCGTATTCCAGATGCAGGAAAGAATGTCATGGGCGATCCCATGACTCCTTACCGCTACAGTCCGAATCAATCGAAGAAAGGCACCGACGCCTACTATGCGCGCCCTTATGACCCGACGCGGACAATGTGGCGAGCACTCGATGCATTGATCGCGTTGGAGGACGACCCCGGATTCGATAACGGAAAGAACAAAGCTCCGAAGCGACCGAGGAACCTCTCCAACCTGGCGGCTCTCGAAGCGGATGGGTACTTGGACAAGAGCCTTCTCGATCTCGCATTGGTGTCGATGGAGTACGGCCCGCAGGAGTCGTCCGTGGCCTCGACGTTTATCGCCACGATAGGTTTGCCACTCGTCGTACTGCGTGCCGATGAAACTGGACGCAAGGTGCGCAATGCCGTACGTACCTCCGCTGAGAAAACTGGCAAAGCTGCAATCAGCCTCGGCTGGTTTGCCGGTCAGTTGCTCGTCGCCGCTGGCAGTGACTATGAATTCGGAAGCAGTACTGCTGACCGTTTCTATGCTCGTCTTGAACCGCTCTTCCTGGCATGGATGGCAGGGTTGAGCTCTGACAACGCTGAGAAAAGGCAGATTGATTGGCAAAAGCAGGTCCGCGAACAGGTTCTTCGTGATGCCCGCGAACTTCTTCGTGGGGCAGGAACAAAGGCCATCGTGGGCAGAGAAGTCGACGCCGGAGACAGCGGTAAGGGACGAATAGTTTCAGCCGGCTCGCTCTACCGACAACTGCATCGAAGGCTCGATAAAGACCTACCGTTGACGGCTTCTCTCACCATCCCAGACACAGGTGCCTTTGGAAACTCACACGAGGATGACTCCGATGACTAACACTTCAACTAGCACTGATTACCCGAGCACGTCGACAGGGCCAACCTTGCGCCAAGCAGTTGCTCGGACTGCGAACGACCTTCAGTTTGCTATCTTGCGCTCGCCAAACCATTCGCAAAGCGCACAGGCACGCGCAACGCTTGCGAGACTTCGCAAGTATGCTTCCGTGCCCCTCAACGACCAACCTCTAGCTCTAGAGGAAGTCCTGCTGAGCCTTCATCCGCCTCTTAGCGAGAAGGAACTCGGCAGAGGAAACGCTCCTTCAGCGTCGGAGTCTGCAGCATTTCATGCCCTCGTCATGTTTGGCATTCACATGCAAAGTGCGACGACTGACGCCCACGTTGAAGGTCAAAGCTTTGCCCATGCATGTGGCCGCTTCTTTGCACAGAGCGAATCGCAGTCCACAAAGCCCCGCTTCGATGCCATGCTCGTTTCACGCGATGAAGCATCTCGATTGATCCATATCCGCTCGCTCATCACGCTGCTTCGCGGCGCAAAGATTGGCTTTGACTATGGGCAATTTGCACAAGACCTCAGAATTCTCAGCGCTCGGACCTCCACCCAAGCTGATCAGAATCGCCGCCAAGGGGTTCTTTTGAGATGGGGGCGTGACTTTGCCGCTGGTGCTTTTGTCAAGAGCACGAAAGCTACTGAATCCTAAACAACAATCTTGAACTGAAAGGAAAAGTTCACCATGTCCCTTGTTATTGATATCCACGCACTACAAACCCTGCCGCCGTCTCTGATCAACCGAGACGATACGGGTGCTCCCAAGTCCGCAATTTTTGGTGGGGTCCCGCGCCAGCGCGTGTCCTCACAATCCTGGAAGCGCGCAATTCGAAACTACTTTGAAAAGAACGTCGATCCTGAGTTCGTGGGGGACCGCTCAAAGCGCCTGCCAGAGAAGATCGCGAAACTCGTTGAGAACCACGATGGCTGGGATTCTAAGCGCGCTATCAAACAGGTTTCTGATCTTTTCAAGGCCGCAGGTATTTCGACCGAAGTCGATAGCAAGCGGATCAAGGAACTAGAAAAGTCCGACGCCGAGGACAAAGAGGAGCTCATTAAGGAAGCTAGCTATCCGCGAACTAAGTACCTCATCTTCTTGAGCCCGCAGCAGATTGATCGCGCAGTCCGAGCGATCGTCGATGCTGACGGAGAGAAGATCAAAAAGGCTGAGGCTAAAGAGATCCTCGATACGCAGCATTCTGTCGATATGGCGATGTTTGGTCGCATGATTGCTGATGACGCTGCCTTCAATGTTGATGCCGCAGTGCAGGTTGCTCATGCATTGGGTATCCACAGCAGCGCTCCAGAATTCGACTATTTCACTGCGGTCGATGATCTCGCAGAAGATGGTGAAGAGACGGGTGCTGGGATGATCGGCACGGTACAAATGATGTCTTCTACCCTGTACCGGTTCGCCACTGTGAACGTAGCTGGCCTTACAAAGAATCTCGACTCCGAAGAGAACGCAAAGCAGGCTGCGGTTCAGTTTGTCGACGCGTTCATCAAATCCATGCCCACCGGCAAGATCAATTCTTTTGCCAACCACACGCTGCCTGAGCTGGTCTATGTCACAGTGCGCGATACCCGTCCGGTCAGCCTTGTGACGGCGTTTGAAGAACCTGTCCAAGCCACCGACGACAAGAACTTGCGCTTAGCAGGTGCCGAAGCTCTGGCAAAGGAAGAAAGGGAGTTTGAGGAGAACTACGGTCTGAAGCCATTGGCTGCATTCGCGGTTGGTGTAAGCGTAGCGCGAGCACCGTTCGCTGACATCGCTGAGACCGTAACTTTGCCCGAACTAGCGGACCGTCTTGCCGCAGCGTTGAATTCCTCCCAATCCTAGTGAAGGGAGTCACCTCATGACATCGAGCTTATTACTGTTGCTCAAGGCCCCCTTGCAGTCTTGGGGCAATGATTCGCGCTATGCGACGCGAACAACCTCGCAGATACCATCGAAATCCGGAGTGCTCGGTATGCTTGCCGCTGCGGAAGGTCGCCGGCGGACCGACGACATTGAGGACCTCGCCCGTCTTACTTTCGCTGTGCGGGTTGACCAGTCCGGTAGTCTGCTGCGTGATTACCAGACCGCACAGAATTGGCAGCGGAATCCAAATGCATCCGCAAAATTGATTACGCGCTATTTCCTCTCTGATGCTGCCTTTGTTGCCGCCATCGAGGCAGAGGACCGCGGTTTGCTTGAAGGTTTGGCTGAGGCGCTGAACAAACCTGCATTCCCCATTTTCTTGGGACGACGTTCATGTCCGGCACCGCCAAATTTGGTGCAGGGAATCGACGGCAAACCCGCGGTTGAGTCGCTTCAAGCGCACTCTACGTGGCATGCCACAAAGGAGTACATGAAGACCTGTGGAGAGAAGGTAGCCCTGCCGATTTATCGCGATGCAAAGCCAGGTGAACTCGGGGAGTCGTTGCAAGACGTGCCCGTGTCGTTCGATCCGAGGCACCGAAAGTACTCCTGGCGCACGGTTGTTCAACGTGAGCGCGCCATGGTTGATAATCCCTTGGACGCATCGCAGCTGCGGCCGGACCCATTTATGGAAGCGGTGATGAACGCGTGACCACGCTAACTAAGATCCTGATCAACCCTCAGTTGCGTCAAGGGCGGAAGCTCCTTACGAATCCACATGCCATGCATGCGGCAGTTAGTGCAGCTTTTCCGCCGGACATCGATACCGATGAAGCACGGTTGTTATGGCGGATTGATCGAAATAGTCACGAAAACGCTCTTTACATTGTTGGCCCCGAGAAACCGACGGCGTCTGGAATCGTAGAGCAGGCTGGCTATGACACACGGCCCGCCCAGTCCCTTGATTACACTCGCCTTCTGGGGTCCTTGCAGAAGGGGCAGCACTGGAGGTTTGAGCTGCTTGCAAACCCAACCTATTCTCAGTCCAACAACGGAAAACGTGGCAAAGTTAAAGCCCACGTTTCAGTGGAGCATCAGCTTGAGTGGCTCTATTCTCGGGCGGAAAAGGCTGGTTTTGCGTTGGCTCCGCGTGCCAATGACACGGTGCCTGCGGAAGAACGAGCACGTTGGTCGGTAGAAGATGAAACAGCCATCGTGGAGAGGCGGACCCTTGATTTCCGCAAAGGTGGGAACCGACGCCACATCCGCATTGTAACGGCCCGCTATCGTGGCACCCTGGAGGTCACAGATTCTGCGCTCCTCCGCTCCACTCTTACTCACGGTATAGGGCGTGCTCGTGGTTATGGTTGTGGTCTGATGACGTTGGCGGCAGTTTCTTAATGGCTACGCCACATGAGGTCCCTATCGCACGCCAGGCTTTGGCGCGCGTAGGGGACCGGATCAGTTTTCTTTACGCCGAACGCTGTGTAGTGAATCGTGATGGCAATTCGCTCACGATAATGGACCAACGGGGCATTGCTCATCTTCCAGCTACCCAAATCGCAGCTCTTCTATTGGGGCCGGGGACAAAGATTACCTATGCTGCGATGGCCCTGCTTGGCGACGCCGGCGTAAGCACCGTCTGGGTAGGAGAGCGCGGTGTGCGGTACTACGCACACGGCCGTCCGCCAGCAAAATCAAGCCGCATGGCAGAAATCCAAGCGGAGGTAGTCACTCACCAACGCAAGAGATTGAATTGTGCACGCCGCATGTATGCCATGCGCTTTCCAGGTGAGGATGTGTCGGGTTTGACCATGGCACAACTACGCGGCCGAGAAGGCGCGAGGATGAAGAAGGTCTATGAAGCGGAATCGAAACGAACCGGAGTCTATTGGAATCGGCGCTCCTATGATCCAAATGATTTTGAATCCTCTGACTCGATTAATCAGGCACTGACTGCTGCAAGTGCAGCACTTTACGGAGTAGCTCACGCTGTCATCACTGCTTTAGGATTCGTTCCCGCTTTAGGCGTTGTTCACACGGGAACTGACCGCGCCTTTGTTTATGACATAGCTGATTTGTACAAGGCAGAGATTTCAATTCCCGCTGCTTTTGATACTGTCGCGGCTGCCAAAGGAAAGCCAACCGTAGAAGTTCGCCGTCACATTCGTGACTACGTTGTTTCACATAGACTCATGCCGCGCATGGTCAAAGACCTTAAGTCGCTGTTCGATATCCCTGATGATGAGCTTGTTAGTGATGTCGAACTCATGCTGTGGAGTGAACTCGAAGTCATTGCTTCAGGAGTGAATTGGGCCGAAGAGGAGACACTTTCGTGATCGTTCTTGTCGTAACTGCATGCCCCGCTGGGCTTCGGGGTGACTTATCAAAATGGCTGATTGAACTAACGCCGGGTGTCTTTGTCGGCCGCCCTTCCGCACGAATTCGTGACTTGTTGTGGGAGCGAACCGTTGAACTGTGTAAGGACGGTAGAGCATTACTGGTCTATTCGGCAGCAAACGAACAGGGTTTAGAATTCCGGACTCACCGGCATCATTGGCAACCACAAGACTTTGATGGTGTCACGCTCATGGTTCGTCCTGCTCCTGGAAGCAAGAAAGTTCAAAACAGGACTGGTTGGTCACAAGCCCGACGGATTCGTTCGGCATACCAGAAACAGAAACGAAAATAGCTGAGGAACTCTAGACAGGTTCTGTGTCTCTTCCGAGAAGAAGCCGTATGTAAACTGAGGGTTCGGCTCCTTTATACGCTGCTCAGCAAGTGTGCTCCCCGCGTGAGCGGGGATGAGCCCCAGCACCGGCGTGTAGGACATGCCGCGGGCGAGTGCTCCCCGCGTGAGCGGGGATGAGCCCATGACGGCATTCTGGTTAAGGCCGGTGACCGTGTGCTCCCCGCGTGAGCGGGGATGAGCCGCTCCTGAGACGTAGCAGCATCAGCCGCCGCCGGTGCTCCCCGCGTGAGCGGGGATGAGCCCCTCAACACCTGGGAACCCGGGGGCAAGGACGTGTGCTCCCCGCGTGAGCGGGGATGAGCCCAGCCAGGGGCACACCAAGCCCTACTGCCTACCGTGCTCCCCGCGTGAGCGGGGATGAGCCCTGGATTTTTTGGCCTGCGCGCCCCGGGGTGTAGTGCTCCCCGCGTGAGCGGGGATGAGCCCGCTCGGCCAGTACAAGCTGAGTGACGTTGGGGGTGCTCCCCGCGTGAGCGGGGATGAGCCGATGGCTACAGCCCCACACGCATCGCTGAGTGCGTGCTCCCCGCGTGAGCGGGGATGAGCCCCAGGGTGTTTTGCATGTCTCTTTCGGTGAGGTGTGCTCCCCGCGTGAGCGGGGATGAGCCCTTCGGTGTAGTCGTCGTGGGGCTCGCCGTAGCGTGCTCCCCGCGTGAGCGGGGATGAGCCGACCGCACGTGAGATTGAATCCGAATACCAAGCGTGCTCCCCGCGTGAGCGGGGATGAGCCGCTGATAGGGGGCGCGACGTCGAGTCCCGACTCGTGCTCCCCGCGTGAGCGGGGATGAGCCCCCAACCACCGGGCGAGCATTCGGAATGTAGGTGTGCTCCCCGCGTGAGCGGGGATGAGCCCCAATCAACCCGATGGTGGTATCGAAGACCTCCGTGCTCCCCGCGTGAGCGGGGATGAGCCCCATAAGAACGAGAACCATAAGACTAGTAAAGAGTGCTCCCCGCGTGAGCGGGGATGAGCCGACTTTCAAAAGTCGTTTTCTAGCTCGTCTGGGGTGCTCCCCGCGTGAGCGGGGATGAGCCGTTCGGGGAGTTCGTCGACTTTCTGCGTAGCAAGTGCTCCCCGCGTGAGCGGGGATGAGCCCGTCACCGGGCGCATCCAGCATTTTGAATGGCAGTGCTCCCCGCGTGAGCGGGGATGAGCCGCACTCAGGGCAGCAATGTGTAGTAGTCATTTAGTGCTCCCCGCGTGAGCGGGGATGAGCCCATCCACCGGATTACCCTCGAATGCGTTTTTATGTGCTCCCCGCGTGAGCGGGGATGAGCCCGGAGACCTCACTGTCTTCTATGACGAACGTGAGTGCTCCCCGCGTGAGCGGGGATGAGCCCCGGCTGGCGAAAAGTTCACCTTCGAGCGTCGCGTGCTCCCCGCGTGAGCGGGGATGAGCCCGCGCTCATGTGCCAGTCGCAAATGCAGATGGAGTGCTCCCCGCGTGAGCGGGGATGAGCCCGCCCACATGGAATGCAGCCCCACAACGGCACCGTGCTCCCCGCGTGAGCGGGGATGAGCCGTCCCGCGATACCCCGGCGCAACACCATAGTTTGTGCTCCCCGCGTGAGCGGGGATGAGCCGGAAGCTCAACGGCATCCATAAGGAGTTCAAGGGTGCTCCCCGCGTGAGCGGGGATGAGCCGGGTGGGGCCGTAGCCTCGGCTTCTGCGGCCTGGTGCTCCCCGCGTGAGCGGGGATGAGCCGCAATCACCGCAGAGCTGAAAGATGCTCGCTCTGTGCTCCCCGCGTGAGCGGGGATGAGCCGGCACGGGCAAACTTAACGACGAATTCGGGGTCGTGCTCCCCGCGTGAGCGGGGATGAGCCTGGTCAACCCTCACTAGCGACGGCGCAAACATGGTGCTCCCCGCGTGAGCGGGGATGAGCCGGGCGAACCGGGCAGTATGTGGCTAACGATCGAGTGCTCCCCGCGTGAGCGGGGATGAGCCGTCATACGGATGAGGGAAGAGCTTATCGCCTGGGTGCTCCCCGCGTGAGCGGGGATGAGCCGGTAGCTAACTTCTGGCAGATCACTAATATCCGGTGCTCCCCGCGTGAGCGGGGATGAGCCCGCCTCAGCCTCCCCAGCGCTCAAATCAAACTGGTGCTCCCCGCGTGAGCGGGGATGAGCCGACGTCGTTGATTTTTGCCGCGGTGGCTTTGGCGTGCTCCCCGCGTGAGCGGGGATGAGCCCCAATCAGCAACAACCTGCAGGCCAAAGCGCAGGTGCTCCCCGCGTGAGCGGGGATGAGCCCCGATTCAGCCGGAACCTATGTGGGACGTCTTCGTGCTCCCCGCGTGAGCGGGGATGAGCCCATCCGCATCTCGGGAGAAGTCACCCTGCCGGAGTGCTCCCCGCGTGAGCGGGGATGAGCCGGGCTGACCCGGTGCGTCGTAGTCGTACACGCGGTGCTCCCCGCGTGAGCGGGGATGAGCCCTGCGCGGTCATGTTCTGAATATCGCCCAGGTCGTGCTCCCCGCGTGGGCGGGGATGAGCCGTCCTACCACCCGCCCCAAAGACAGACGACAGCGTGCTCCCCGCGTGAGCGGGGATGAGCCGCCATCATCCTCCGCGACAAACTCACCCGATACGTGCTCCCCGCGTGAGCGGGGATGAGCCCCACAAGGAGGTAAGCGCTAATGGCACGCCACTGTGCTCCCCGCGTGAGCGGGGATGAGCCCTATCCAGTGTCGTTTGAGGACGTATTCGACGTGTGCTCCCCGCGTGAGCGGGGATGAGCCCCCACCACACCACCAACGACTTCAAGGTTGTAAGTGCTCCCCGCGTGAGCGGGGATGAGCCCACGGCTTTACCGCTACTTCCGCCCCCGGAGACGTGCTCCCCGCGTGAGCGGGGATGAGCCCCACAGCAGGGGAGCAGTCGTGAGATGGGAGAGGTGCTCCCCGCGTGAGCGGGGATGAGCCCGCAGTAGAGCAAGTCAACGCCCATACTCGGGCGTGCTCCCCGCGTGAGCGGGGATGAGCCCACCGCCATCTTCCGCTGCTCCGCCGGTTCTACGTGCTCCCCGCGTGAGCGGGGATGAGCCAGGACGGGGCGGGCCGCTTCATTGACACGGTTGGGTGCTCCCCGCGTGAGCGGGGATGAGCCCAAGACACTCCCTGGGAACTGGGATGCGCTGCCGTGCTCCCCGCGTGAGCGGGGATGAGCCGTGGGTTCCCTACATGCGGACGGCTAATGGCTCGTGCTCCCCGCGTGAGCGGGGATGAGCCCCATTAGCCTCCAGATACGCCTGGGCATAAGCAGTGCTCCCCGCGTGAGCGGGGATGAGCCGAGCAGGTCGTATGCCTGCGTGCCGACAAGCAGGTGCTCCCCGCGTGAGCGGGGATGAGCCGGGTGGGCTGTACGCGGAATCGCCAAGAAAGACGTGCTCCCCGCGTGAGCGGGGATGAGCCGGCCTGCGCGCTATCCCCGAGGACCGGCTCATGGTGCTCCCCGCGTGAGCGGGGATGAGCCCAGTCCACCAGTGCCCGCCGTCATGGCTACACCGTGCTCCCCGCGTGAGCGGGGATGAGCCGGGTGAGCTACTCGGGTTGCAGCGTTCCAAGGTGTGCTCCCCGCGTGAGCGGGGATGAGCCCGGCGGCGAGGGCAAGAAGGGCCGTATTTTCGTGTGCTCCCCGCGTGAGCGGGGATGAGCCCGGCACCCGCTTCAACGTCATCGACATCGACGAGTGCTCCCCGCGTGAGCGGGGATGAGCCGATGACGGGCGAAACAGTGTTGAGGGCTTCGTAGTGCTCCCCGCGTGAGCGGGGATGAGCCCTTAGCAACCTCAGCATTCAGCTGACCAACAGAGTGCTCCCCGCGTGAGCGGGGATGAGCCTCCACCTGGACTATCGAGCGCGCCAAGAAGGCTGTGCTCCCCGCGTGAGCGGGGATGAGCCCTCTTCATCCTCGGCC
Organism: Corynebacterium sp. HMSC056E09; assembly: GCF_001813425.1. NCBI lineage: Bacteria > Bacillati > Actinomycetota > Actinomycetes > Mycobacteriales > Corynebacteriaceae > Corynebacterium > Corynebacterium sp. HMSC056E09. The sequence continues at coordinate 58,193 of NZ_KV812511.1, read as the reverse complement.
TCAGGCCACAGGTCGATCGTGCTCCCCGGGTGAGCGGGGATGAGCCCAAACTCGCCGCCCCCGTAAGAGCCGATCTTCCGTGCTCCCCGCGTGAGCGGGGATGAGCCGCAAAGTCCAGAGCATTCGGCGCGCCACCAATAGTGCTCCCCGCGTGAGCGGGGATGAGCCGCGAAGAACTGCACGGCGGCGTTGATGTAGCAGGTGCTCCCCGCGTGAGCGGGGATGAGCCCCACTCGGGGGCGTCTGCGAGGTACACGGGTAACGTGCTCCCCGCGTGAGCGGGGATGAGCCGCTGCGCAGCACGTAGGGGTTACTACATTTGCGGTGCTCCCCGCGTGTGCGGGGATGAGCCCAACTAGGCCCGCGCCCTCACACCACTCGCTAAGTGCTCCCCACCTGACCGCGGAAGCGCTAGGACGACTACAGTTTGCTATAGTCGGATCTACTGTCGGGACGGCGTCCGTGCAGTTGTCGGAGAGTACGCCCCACGCACGTGGGGATAGCTCGCAAAAGGCCTCTAGTTCTTTAAGGTTTGCGGTGTACGCCCCACGCACGTGGGGATAGCTCGCGAGGACACCCAAGCGCGTGACAGGTCGTCAAGTACGCCCCACGCACGTGGGGATAGCTCGTCTCGGGTCACTGACTTCGGGTCAAGCAACATGTATGCCCCACGCATGTGGGGATAACCTAGGTAGCGCTCACCACGTAAACAGGTATGAGTTTGTATAGACCGTTGGAAGCGTTGTGTCCAACGTGGAGTCGAGCGAGTTTCCCAGTCGTTGTTGTTTTCGATATGGCGTGCACTCCGTTGCAGAATTTCGCGCTTTTCTTCGCTGGAGTTTCAACACTGTCCTAATTTCGTAGTTTTTCTTTTCATGAGAAAACTAGGTCTTCTCCTTTCGCAGTACGCTAGGGTCAGTATCTGTGATTCAGGACGTCGACCCGCTCATCCATTCCCTGTACCAGGTCTTTGATCTCATCGGTGTGGTACTCAACGGCATTATCGGTGGCACGATTGCACGCCGTAGGGAATTCGACATTATTGGCTTCGTCTTTCTGGCGCTCTTTTCGGCGCTGGCTGGCGGCATGATCCGTGACATGCTGATCGCCAGCGGTCCGGCTGCGGCTATCTCTGATCCGCTGTATCTCACGCTGGCGTGTGTGGGCGCGCTCATTGCTTTCTTGACGGACCTGAAGGGCAAGGCCTGGGAAATCTTCCTCGAGCACGCGGATGCTGTCATCTTGGGCGTATGGTGCACGACTGGATGCGTGAAGGCGCTGACCCATGGAATGCCGTTCATCGCCTGCGTATTCTTGGGCGTTTTGACCGCAGTGGGTGGCGGAATGGTACGCGATGTTGCTTCCGGCCAGATTCCCTCGGTCTTTGGCGGCAGCCCACTCTATGCCGTGCCGGCGGTGCTTACAGGAATCGTGATGGCATCCTTCGGGCACTTTGACAAGTTTGCCCTCGGCATGGTCATCTCGCCCTTCGTGGGCTTTGGCCTAGCAGTTATGGCGTATTGGCGCGGATGGGTGCTTCCGCGCGCTGGCATTGCTCCCTTGAACTACACCGCGGCGCAGGTGGCATCGATTGCACGGAAAGCTGAAATTAGGGGCTTTCGGCGAGGCCGTAGAAAACGTAAATAGGTTCTCGGCCGGACCTCGGCCTATCTACAGCTCCTATTGGTTGCTGATTTCTTGGTTTTGATTAGACCTGTTTATTTTCCTCGGGATTTACAGCAAGTTCGTTAGCCGCAGGCTTTTGTTGGTTTCGGTTGAGGAAAGTCCTCACGAGAGGAGTAAGGGATGCTAAGCCAAGGATCGTAGCGCCGACGAAAGACTCCGGTGGCTCCAGAAAGAGCAAACAGCAGAAAATGCCGGCAATGGAAGCGAATGTAATGAACGCGGCGACGCGAAAGCCAGCCTTGGCCTCCCAAAGGGCGTGATCGAACGCCTTCTGAGTGTTCAGCCGATCCGCAATTGTGTCTTCGTGGGCGTCGTCCAGAATTCGCTCGCCAAGCCCTGGCTGAATTTTCTCGCAACCATTGATGATGTGGGGTGGAGGAATGGGGCCGGCGTACGTATGGCCGATAATGGGGCCATATTCAATTAATTGCCCGTCGATCCCTGGGATTGCCGGTTGATTTGGCGGCTGATCCTGCCCCCAATTTGGTTGAATACGCGGGTCTGTCGGGTCTGAGTGCTGCGACGGGCGACCGACAGGGCCTTGTCTACCTGACCCGAGTGGCTGAAGGTGATCTTGTCCATCCCGCGCACCGTGGAGTGGAACATCGTCATGACTCAGACCGTACCTTTTCTATGGTTCGTCTGCCTGAGTTACACAATAAATGAGAGGAATAGGCGGGATTGGAGCTGTAGTGAGCAGCCGGACGCAACTGCCGTTTTCTCTGCTGTCACATCCGTATACCCCTGTGTGATGATGCCCGCGGAAAGAGTCTCGCTAGGGCCTCGCTAGCGAGTCTTCTTACTGCCGTCAAAGTCAAAACGAAACACCGCTCTCCTGTGTCAATACAGGTAGAACGGTGCATTATTTTGCTTCCCCACCAGGACTCGAACCTAGAATGACGGTACCAAAAACCGTAGTGTTGCCGATTACACCATGGGGAAACGCGCCCACATTATGAGCGCTGGGGGACATGTTACCCGACGGGTGCGTATCAGACCTAAACAGGTGGCCAAGACTCGCGTTCCCGTTGCTTGCGGCTTACTTTTAGCTGGTGCGGGCCATGTCCGGTGAGGGAGATACAGTAGAAGACATGGTTCGACAAAGGATGACCGGGCGTGAGCGCCGTGAGCAGTTGATCTCCATTGGCCGTGCGGCCTTCGCAGAGCGCGGTTTCGATGGCGCCAGCGTGGAGGACATTGCGGCACGCGCCGGTGTGTCTAAGCCAGTGGTCTACGAGCATTTCGGCGGCAAGGAAGGCCTCTACGCCGTCGTCATTGATCGCGAGCTTGTCGCCTTGGAGAAGGTCGTGACGGAATCGCTACAGACGGGTTCTTGGCGCGAGCGCATCGAGCAGGGGGTCGTCGCGCTGCTGACTTATGTGGAAGAGGAAACCGATGGTTTCTTGATCCTCGTGCGCGATTCCAAGCCAGGGGATGAGCGTAGTTTCTCCACGTTGTTGAATGCAGCAGTTAATCAGATCGCGCACATCCTCGGTGAGGCCTTTGAACACCGCGGGCTCGACCCAGAGCTGGCGGTGCTTTACGGCCAGGCGCTCGTCGGCATGGTGGCCACCACAGCCCAGTGGTGGCTGGATGAGCGTGAGCCTTCGCGTGAGACAGTTGCCGCGCACATCGTTAATCTGTGCTGGAATGGTCTTTCCGGCATGGAAGCAGCACCGAAGTTGAAGGGAGCCAAGTAGGTGGCAACGCCGATGCTGGGCGGGCTTTTAAAAGTAGCCGCCTCAGATCCGAAACTTAAAGGCCTCGCCTCCCAAGCGGGGGAAGCCTCATTGCACATTACTGGCATCGACCAGGCCCGCCCCTGGGCCATCGGTACCTTGGCGCACCACGCACCGGTGCTGGTGGTGACCGCCTCCGGGCGCGAGGCGGAGGACCTTACCGCGGAGCTGACAGCCATGCTGGGGGATAAGGTCGCTTACTTCCCGGCATGGGAGACGCTTCCGCATGAGCGGTTGTCGCCGGCCGCGGATATCGTCGGCAAGCGCGCGCGTGTGCTCGACCTCGTGGGAGCGGGCAAAGCCCAGGTCGTGGTGACCTCCGCCCGCGGGTACTGCCAGCCCATCCTGAGCAAGGTGGAGGGCCGCGCGCCCATTTTCCTGAAGGAAGAGGACGAGCACGAGCTCGCGCATATCCTGTCGGAGCTAGAGTTTCGTGCTTACAAGCACGTGGACATGGTGGCCAAGCGCGGTGAGTACGCCACGCGCGGCGGCATTCTTGATGTCTTCCCGACAACCTCGGATTACCCGGTGCGCGTGGAGTTCTGGGGCGATGAGATTACGGATATCCGTCAGTTCTCCGTGGCTGACCAGCGCGCCATCCCCGAGATCGAGGTGGGAGAGGTCGCCATCTATCCCGCCCGCGAGCTGCCGATCACCAATGAGGTCGCCGCGCGCGCCCGCGAGCTGGCGCAGAAGTTTGGGGGCAACGCAGCGCTGGCGGAGCTTCTGACCAAGGTAGGGGAGCACATCCCGGCCGAAGGTATGGAAGCCGTGCTGGCCGTGCTTGCCGACGCCCCCTTTGTCACCCTCCCCGAACTGCTTGCCCCGGGCACGCACGTGCTGCTCGTGGCACCGGAAAAGATCCGCACGCGAATTGCTGACCTGGAATCCACCGATGCGGAGTTCTTGGCGGCTGGCTGGGAGGCCGCCGCAATGGGTGCGGATGGCCCGTTGGCTGCTGAGGGCTTGGATACCTCGGCGTCGAGTTATCGCTCCTATGAGTCGTTGGAGGCGACGTGCCGGAATATCGAAGCCCCGTTGTGGACTTTCGCCCCGCCGGGAATGTTTGCGGCGGCTGAATCGGAGACTCTGCCGCTGGACTTTGAACCCGGACCAACTCCGCGCGGTGATATTCCAGAGATTGATGCCATGATGGCGCAGCTTCTGGCGCACACGACGGCCGGCGGGCGTGCCGCCTTCATTGCCCCTGCGCAAGGCGCTATCAAGCGCATGGTGGAGCGCTTTGCGGAGAAGGGTATCCCCACGAAGGTGGCCACACCTGGCTGGGAGCCGAGTCCCGGCGAGGTCACGCTCTACCAGGCCTTGTCCCATGCTGGTCTGGTGTTCCCGAAGGTACGCAAGCTCAAGGACGCTGAGGCGCTGCCGCTGGTGGTCATCACGGAAACCGATCTGACGGGTAACCGTGTGGGCGATATTGCGGGGGCGAAGCGTCGCCCAGCAAAGCGCCGTAACCGCGTGGATCCCCTCGCACTCAAGCAGGGGGACTACGTGGTGCATGAGACTCATGGCATCGGCAAGTTCCTCAAGATGGCCGAGCGCACCGTTCAATCCGGTGACGAGACTTCGCGCCGCGAATACATCGTGTTGGAGTATGCCGCCTCCAAGCGCGGTCAGCCGGCTGACCAGCTGTGGGTCCCCATGGATTCGCTGGATTTGCTGAGCAAATACACCGGCGGTGAGACGCCGACGTTGTCCAAGATGGGTGGCTCGGACTGGAAGAACACCAAGAAGAAGGCGCGCGCCGCGGTGCGCGAGATCGCCGGTGAGCTGGTGGAACTCTATGCCAAGCGCCAGGCCGCACCCGGTCACCAATTTGGCCCTGATACGCCGTGGCAGGCGGAGATGGAGGATAATTTCCCCTTCGTCGAGACCGAGGACCAAATGCTGGCCATCGACGCCGTCAAGCAGGATATGGAATCCACGGTGCCGATGGACCGCGTGGTCGTCGGCGATGTGGGCTATGGCAAGACCGAGGTTGCGGTGCGCGCAGCCTTCAAGGCCGTGCAGGACGGCAAGCAGGTCGCGGTCCTCGTGCCCACCACTTTGCTGGCCCAGCAGCACACCGATACTTTCCGCGAGCGCATGCAGGGCTTCCCGGTGGATATCGAGGTGCTTTCGCGCTTTACCTCGGCCAAGGAATCCAAGGAGATTCTGGCTGGTTTGGCGGATGGTTCCGTGGACATCGTCATCGGTACCCACCGCCTGCTGCAGACCGGTGTGCAGTGGAAGAACTTGGGCCTCATCGTGGTGGATGAGGAGCAACGTTTTGGTGTCGAGCACAAGGAGCACATCAAGGCGCTCAAAGCCAGCGTGGACGTGCTCACCATGTCCGCGACGCCGATTCCGCGCACCTTGGAGATGTCCATGGCGGGCATCCGCGAGATGTCTACCATCCTGACCCCGCCGGAGGACCGCCACCCGGTCCTGACCTATGTGGGCGCGTATGAGGATAAGCAGGTGGCCGCGGCCATCCGCCGCGAGTTGCTGCGCGACGGCCAAGTCTTCTTCATCCACAACAAGGTTGCGGATATCGAAAAGAAGGCCCGCGAGCTGCGGGACCTGGTCCCAGAAGCGCGTATCGTCGTGGCACACGGCCAGATGAACGAGGACGTCCTTGAGCGCACCGTCCAAGGATTCTGGGACCGCGAATTCGACGTCCTGGTGTGTACCACCATCGTGGAAACCGGCCTGGATATTGCGAACGCGAATACCCTCATCGTGGAGAACGCCCACCACATGGGCCTGTCCCAGCTGCACCAGTTGCGCGGGCGCGTGGGCCGCTCCCGCGAGCGCGGCTATGCCTACTTCCTGTACCCGAAGGGCGCCACGCTGACGGAAACCTCCTATGACCGCCTGGCCACCATCGCCCAAAACAACGATCTGGGCGCCGGTATGGCCGTGGCCATGAAGGACCTTGAGATGCGCGGCGCCGGCAACGTGCTGGGCGCCGAGCAATCGGGCCACATCGCCGGTGTGGGCTTTGACCTCTACGTGCGTCTTGTCGGTGAGGCAGTGGAGACCTTCAAGGCGCTCGCGCGTGGTGAGACCCCCGTGGTCACGGACGAAGGACCGAAGGAAATCCGCATCGATCTTCCGGTGGATGCCCATATTCCGGAGTCCTATATCAACTCCGAGCGCTTGCGTTTGGAGGTCTACCGCAAGCTGGCGGCCTCCAAGGACAACGCGGACCTGGCACATGTGGTGGAGGAAATGCAGGACCGCTACGGGCCCATTCCGGAGCCGGTCGAGCGCCTGCTCGCCGTGGATCGCCTGCGCCACCAGGCCCGCCGGGCCGGGGTCAGCGATATCACGGTGCAGGGCACGCGCATCAAGGTCCATCCGGTGGAGCTGGCGGATTCCAAGCAGGTACGCCTCAAGCGCCTCTTCCCAGGCTCCAACTACCGTGCAGCGGCCAAGGCCATCCAGCTCAACTTCCCCAAGGCCGGACGCAACGTCACGGACCCCAAGTTGCGTGACATCGAACTCCTCCAGTGGGTGGCGGACTTCTTGGCCTCGATGTTCGAACTCGAGCGCGTCGACGTCAGCGGTGCTAAGACTAAGAAGAATGTCATTAGCGTAGGAGAAAAATAATGGACGCCAGCACCGCCGCCGGAATTTCTCGGTCCAATCCCAGAATCGTTCTAGTGGCGGTGTGGATGGCCGCCTCGCTGCTCAGCATCCCCGTCTCACTGGTGATCAAGTTCAGCGGTGAGAACGGTGGCTGGCTCACCTTCATGCTGATGATGTTCGGAGTAATCCTGGTTGGCATCTGGGTGCTGCTTGGTTTACTCCCGCTGTTCATCCGCGGTGATTACACAAGCAAGCTGGCATGGGCGTGGGTGTCGCTGGCTTTAGTGTTCATTGGCTTTATCGTGGGCAATGCCAACGTGCCGGATTTTGGGGACGTCGGACCAGCCACTGTTCCGACGTGGTGGTTTGGCAACGAGGAAGCGGCCTCGATCACTGGAGGCATCTTCCTCGTCATCAGCGCTATCGGCCACGTGTTGTGGATAGCAAGCTGCATCGCCTATGCGGTGCTATCGCGCCGCTCGGCGCCCCAGGTTTTCTAGAGCGCTAGGCGGCCCGTGCTCAAGCCCCACACCGCGGCAACCGCGCCGATAACTACCAGCGCTACCACGAACCATTCGAAGGTGTTGAACACGCGTTCCTTCTTGTACAGGCGGGTGGCCACATAAGGAATCATGCTGGGGACCACGGCCAGCGCGCCGAGAAGAACATAAACCGGGTCGGCGGCATAGATGAGCCACAGGGAATAGATGAAGGCGACGAGGCCGATGCAGAGGTGACGGCGATTCTCTCGGCGGCTCACCTCCGGACCTGAAATATCGAAGCGCACCCCGGCATGCGGGTGAGTCAGCCCCTTGCCGCGCACGGCCAAGAGGACCAGGTAAAGGGAAGAGAAGATGTAAGGCAGCAGGTACATGATGGTGGCCAGCTGCACCATCGCGTTATAAGAGGTTTCATTGAGGAAGAAGACGATAACGAAGAGCTGAATCGTCAGCGTAGAAATCAGCTGCGCTACCCACGGCGCACCGGCGATGTTCACGGTGCCGATCTTGCGGGGGAGAAGACCATCGACAGCCATCAGGACAATCGGCTCCGCGCACAGCATCTGCCAGGACACGTAGGCGCCGAGCACGGAGAGACACAGGCCGAGGGAAATGAGAGCGCCGCCCCATTCGCCTACGGCCGCGGTGAGCACGGACGCCATCGAGTTATCCGGCAGCGCTGCGAGCTCCTCCTGGGTAAGCACGCCGAAGCTCAGCGTGGACACGGATACCAGCAACGCCAGAACGCTGATGAAGCCGATGACGGTGGCGCGGCCGACGTCGGCACGCGTGCGCGCCTGCTTGGAGTACACGGATGCGCCCTCCACGCCGATGAAGACCCACACGGTAAAGAGCATGATGCCCTGAATCTGCTCGAAGAGGGACTTATCGGAGGCCTCACCCCAGAAATCAAGAGTGAATTTGTCGCAGCTAAAGCCTACGAAAGCGAGGATGACGATGAAGGCGAGGATGGGGACGATCTTGGCCACGGAGGTGACCATGTTCATGATCGCCGCCTGCTTAATACCGCGCGCCAGCACAGCAAAGATTCCCCAGGACAACACCGATACGGCGATGGCGGAGACCCAGCGGTGGTCGGCGTCAAAGAAAGGCACGTAGTGGCCAATGGTGTTGAAGAACAAGGTGGCGTAGCCCACCTGCGCCATGACGGAACCGAGCCAGTAGCCCCAGCCGGACGTAAAGCCAATAAAGTCACCTAAGCCGGCGCGGACGTAGGAGTACACACCGGAGTCGAGGTGTGGCTTGCGGTGGGCAAGAATCTGGAAAACGAAGGCGACAGAGAGCATGCCGACGCCTGCGATGAGCCAGCCGATGAGCATGGCGCCAGGGCCGGCCACGGAGGCGATGTTCTGCGGAAGAGAGAAGATTCCGGCGCCCACCGTGGAACCGATGATGAGCGCGATGAGCGTCCACAACGTCACAGAGTGCGTGCGCGGCGATTCGGTGAGATTGGAAGTGGTCATTGGTTAAAAATACCCCTTTAGGCGGGCGTTTGCGCAACTGCAGCGAAAGTTCAAAGAACTGGGGACCTATACTCGTTGCTTATGACTGTCCTGTTGTTAGATCCGCGCTGGCCCACGTTAATCCCTATGGAGGCCGTTGGGAAACTGCAGGGCCCTGTTGTTTTCACTGATGAAGTTCCGGTGAAGGTGCGCTGGGACTTTGATTCACTGTTGTGCGGTGAGGATCCGGAAGGCCATGGTGTTGTGGTGAGCACAGATCCATCACACCCGCAGGTGCGTGCGCTTATCGACGCTGATGCGGACCTCATCCTCGCCCCCTCCCTTGAGGAACCGATGTGGAAGGCACGTGAGGTGATGTCGCGTGCGCGGCGCATCGGGGAGTGGGAGCGCGATCAAACCCACGAGACCTTGCTGCCGTATCTAGAAGAAGAGTCGGCGGAATTCGCCCAGGCGGTGCGGGAGCGTGCCACTGATTCCGAGTTGCTTAAGGAATTGGGCGATATCTTCTTGCAGGTCCTCTTTCACGCCGAGATCGCGGCACGCCGTGGGGCTTTTACTCTCGACGATGTCGCGATGTCTTTCGTCAACAAAATGCGCTCCCGCGCGCCCTACCTTTTCGACGGCACGGAGGACGTCGTGGGGGTAGAGGAGCAGGAGCGCCTGTGGGCCGAGGGTAAGGCCCGCGAAAAGAACTAACCCTTCTGGATCATCGAGGACAGCAAGGGAGCGTAGTCAGCGATCGTGGAGGATAGGCCGGTGCCACCGGTAGCGAGAGTGTCTTCCTTGACGATCTTGCACTCGAGGGCGCGGTCGGCGGTCTGGCCGGAGTACTTTACGGCGGCCAAGGCCAGCGGGCCGAGTTCCTCAGAGTTTCCCAGTGCGGTGAGGTTCTTGGACAGCTGGTTGCGGGTGGTGTTCGGAGTAAGCAGCTCGCCCTCGGTGCTCTGATCAATCAGCGTCAGGGTGCTGCGCAGGGTGTTGCAATCAGCGGACTGGATGCCCTGGGAGAGGAAGCCGCCCAGCTCAGTCAGGGAAGCGGCAGAAGCGGTGGCGGGGGTGATTGCGCCGAGGGCGACAACGGCGGAAGCAGTAGCGAGGATACGACGGATGGACATGGAACTCCTTGGCTAAGAGAAAGACACGTTTCTAGAACGGACAGTGATAGAACGTGGAGCACCAGCAGGGCCTCGGCTCTCTGTTCAACGCTGCAGTGTAGCGCAGAATGTTACGCATGGGAACATTTGGACATAACTTTTGTTCCGCGATTGTCGTAGGTCTTGCCTATACGGTCGCCTCGTGGCGCCCTCTGTGTCGCTCGACCCCCTTCCTGCAACGGGCTGTAGTATTCACCTTTATGACGCAGGGGCTTAGGAGGATCGGGGGCTGTGGCCTCGGCATTGTCTTGGCCATCATTCTGATCATTTCCTTGGTGGCCTGGAGTCTTTCCTTCCTGGATAAGCCATCCCCGTTCCGGCAGCTTTCCCCCGTCCCAGAGGAACTTCCACCCGTGGGCGGGGCAGAGGTGCCCGCTATTGATGTCGACGGGCTGGGGCGCACGGCGGACAAGCTGACGTGGTGGTCCGACCAGCTTGCCGACGCCACCAGTATCCCCGCCCAGGCATTGCGGGCCTACGGCAACGCCGAGTTGATCGCGCGGCAATCCTGGCCGAACTGTAATCTGCGCTGGAATACCCTCGCCGGTATCGGCTGGGTAGAAACTCGTCACGGGACCTATAACGGAAGCCTCTTCGACCGTTCATCCCTCGATGAGAATGGTTATCCCGACCCGCCCATCGTGGGCATTCCTCTCGACGGAACTAACAACACCACTTTGGTTCCTGATAGCGATGGCGGCGCCATTGATGGCGATGCCGAGTTTGATCGGGCGGTTGGCCCCATGCAATTCATCGCTTCTTCGTGGGAACATCTAGGTCGAGATGCCAACGGCGATGGCGTTGCTGATCCCAATCAAATCGACGATGCCGCGTTGGGTGCTGCCGCACTGCTGTGTCACGGAGATAGGGATCTTTCCACGCCAGAGGGATGGCGTTCGGCCGTCCTCAACTACAACCAATCTGAGGACTACCTGCGCAAAGTCGCAGCAGCCGCAAATTCCTACGCCATTGAACAGCCTGCCGTGTCCTAGCCTCTTTCTAGATCTATGTCACGTTGTCCGTTTCCGCCCGACACGTTCCGAAGTTTTCTGGAACAATTGTCCCCAGGTGGTTTGGGAGCCCCTCCCAGAACACGAACCCAAGATCAATTTGGCTCTATAGGAGTGAAAGCAGCATGGCTGACATCATCCACGTAATGGCACGCGAAATTCTTGATTCCCGCGGCAACCCCACCGTTGAGGCTGAAGTATTCCTCGACGATGGTGCACGCGGTGTCGCCGGCGTTCCGTCTGGCGCTTCCACCGGTGTTCACGAGGCTCACGAGTTGCGTGACGGTGGTGACCGCTACTTGGGCAAGGGCGTTCTGAAGGCTGTTGAGAACGTCAACGAAGAGATTGCTGATGAACTTGCCGGCTTCGAGGCCGATGACCAGCGTCTCATCGACCAGGCCCTGATCAAGCTGGACGGCACGGATAACAAGTCCCGCCTCGGCGCCAACGCCATCCTGGGCGTGTCCATCGCAGCCGCCAAGGCCGCTGCCGAGTCTGCTGGTCTTCCGCTCTACCGCTACATTGGCGGCCCGAACGCTCATGTCCTGCCCGTTCCGATGATGAACATCGTCAACGGTGGTGCCCACGCTGACTCCGGTGTTGACGTTCAGGAGTTCATGATCGCCCCGATTGGCGCCGAGTCCTTCAGCGAGGCTCTGCGCATGGGTGCACAGGTCTACCACGCACTGAAGGCCGTTATTAAGTCCAAGGGCCTGTCCACCGGCCTGGGTGACGAGGGCGGATTCGCTCCGGAGGCTGAGTCCACCAAGGCAGCTCTGGACCTCATCGTTGAGGCCATCGAGAAGGCCGGCTTTAAGCCGGGCAAGGATGTTGCCCTGGCCCTCGACGTTGCATCCTCCGAGTTCTACAAGGACGGCAAGTATCACTTCGAGGGCGGCGAGCACACCGCTGAGGAGATGGCCAAGGTCTACGAGGACCTCATCGCCAACTACCCGATCGTGTCCATCGAGGACCCGCTGCAGGAAGATGACTGGGAGGGCTACACCAAGCTCACCGCAGCTATCGGTGACAAGGTGCAGATTGTCGGCGATGACTTCTTCGTCACCAACCCGGCTCGCCTGAAGGAAGGCATTGAGAAGAAGGCCGCCAACGCTCTGCTGGTGAAGGTTAACCAGATCGGTACCCTGACTGAGACCTTCGACGCCGTTGAGCTGGCACACCGCAATGGCTACCGCACCATGATGTCCCACCGCTCCGGTGAGACCGAGGACACCACCATTGCTGATCTCGCCGTTGCTCTGAACTGCGGCCAGATCAAGACCGGTGCTCCGGCCCGCTCTGAGCGCGTTGCCAAATACAACCAGCTGCTGCGCATTGAGCAGGAACTGGGTGACGCCGCAGTTTATGCCGGCCGCTCCGCATTCCCGCGCTTCCAGGGCTAGGAATTAACTCCGGTTTCCAGCAGTGGTCTGCACAGACCACTCGCTGAACTACTGGTGAAACAAAAGGTGCCACAGAAACTGTGGCACCTTTTAGTCGTTTTGATCGTGGCACCTTTCCTGTTGTCCGGCCCCGAACAGGCCCAGCCCAAAACTTCTGAGGCGCATGTTATTTCTGGGACACGTCGCGCGCCGCACAGCACCTGGGCCGGTCCGGGATACAATGGCTTTCCGATGGCACGCACTACTTCTCCCCGCACGAAACGCCGGAACACCGTTCCGGTTCGCACGCGTGCCCGCGATGAGCAGCGAGCTAAACGGAAGAAAGCACCGGTGCAGGCCAAGGGGCTAGACATCCTCGGGATCGGTGTGATCATCGCTGTAGTTCTCGTAGTACTGCTATCCATTGCCGTTCCGCTGCGAAATTACTACCACGGCCAATCGGAGATTGCGCGGCTGGAAAGCTCAATCGTCGCCAAGCAGGCACAGAAGGATGACCTCCTCACGGAGATTGACAAGTATCGATCCGAGGAATACGTCAAGGAGGAGGCGCGCCGCCGCTTCGGTGTCATGGATGAAGGCGAGATGGCCTTTCGCATCATGGATCCGCGCATGGACTCTGGTGACACGGTGACCTCAGAGCGTCGTGAGGATGCCGACGACCGCGAGTGGTACACGGTGCTGTGGGATTCAGTATCGGAAGATGCGGAAAACCTACCGGAAACACCTGCTGAATAGGACTCATCCATATCTCCATGTCACAATGGTTCCTATGACCGTGACCGATGCTGACCTTGAAGTCGTCCGCGAACAGTTGGGTCGCGCCCCGCGCGGCGTCGTGGACATTGCTTACCGCACCCCGGACGGAGCCCCAGCGGTGATTAAAACCGCACCCAAGCTTCCCGACGGCACCCCGTTTCCCACCCTTTACTACCTCACCGACCCGCGCCTGACTGCCGAAGCATCGCGCCTTGAGGTCGCCCATGTCATGAAGTGGATGGAGCAGCGCCTCGCCCAAGAAGAGGACCTGCAGCAGGATTACCAGGCAGCGCACGAACACTACCTGGAAACCCGTAACGCCATGGAAGACCTGGGCACTGAGTTTTCAGGTGGCGGCATGCCAGAGCGCGTGAAGTGCCTCCACGTTCTCATCGCTTATGCCTTAGCTGAGGGGCCGGGCCGCGTGCGCTTTGGTACCGAGGCCGTCGCGATGGCTGCGGAGCACGGTAAACTCCGGGGAAGCGCCATCCCTGAGGATTGGCCCACCGTGGGGGACCTGGGCATCGACATGACCCAGTTCGATTTTTCTAACGCCGGTTAAAAGAAAGGCTAGCCCTATGACTCGCGTCGCTGCTGTCGACTGCGGAACCAACTCCATTCGCCTGCTCATCAGCGAGATTCAGGAGGATGGCAAGATCCGGGACATCACCCGCACGATGGAGATCGTTCGCCTTGGCCAGGGCGTCGATGCTACCGGTGAGTTTGATCCTGAAGCTCTTGCGCGGACTCGCGTAGCGCTCGAAGGCTACGTCAAACAAATGAAGTTTGAAAAGGTCGAGCGCGTGCGCATGGTCGCCACCTCGGCCACTCGTGATGCAAAGAACCACCGCGAGTTCTTCAACATGACCGAAGAGCTTCTTGGTGAAATCCAGCCGGGGGCTCGCGCGGAGGTTATTTCCGGTGAGGAAGAGGCACTGCTGTCCTTTACCGGTGCGGTGGGGGACCTGCACTCTGAGGAGGGCCCGTATTGCGTCATCGATTTGGGCGGTGGTTCGACAGAGTTCGTCGTGGGGACAATCGACGGCGAGATCCTCGGCTCGCACTCTGCTCAGATGGGGTGCGTGCGGCTTACCGAGCGCATCATGCGCACCGATCCTCCCACGGAGGCCGAGATTGAGATTGCTAGCGACTATGTTGCTGAGCGCATGGCCGAAGTGGAGAAGATCGTTCCTATCGACAAAGCCCTAACCTTCGTTGGCTGTGCCGGTACGTTTACGACTCTTTCGGCGCTTGCCCAGGGGATGGAGCGCTACGATGCCGACTCCATCCACGGTTCCGAGCTTCGCTTCGATGCGCTGCGGGTGCTTACCCGACAGATGATTGGATTGCCTTCGGATGTGCGCGCTCTCAACCCCGTCATCCACCCTGGGCGCGCAGATGTCATCGGTGGTGGATGCGTGGCCATCGAGGGCATCATGACGATGATTGAGCGCAACAGTGAAGCCCGTTCCTTCTTCATCAGCGAGAAGGACATCCTCGACGGCATCATTAGCGGCCTCGCCGCCAGCTAGCGAGCTCAAACCAAAAGAGTTGCGCAGAAGCCGACCCTATTTTCAGTCTATGCCTACCCGTGCCCTAAGATGAGTGGGCACGGTTTGGCCCCCATAGCCCAATCGGCAGAGGCAGTCGACTTAAAATCGATTCAGTGTGGGTTCGAGTCCCACTGGGGGCACCATGACCAGCGGAAACGCTGAATTTAACGGGGCGAAGGAAGCGAACGCTTCCCAGCGCTCCTCTTCATAGTTTGCGGCAACAGGGGCGCCGGCAAGCGCAGTGCTTGTCGACGCATTCCTGTTACACGTGGACAATTTTGCGAATTTTGAGATTTTTGGGAACTTCCTAGCAGTGGGGAGCGTTGATCTTGATGAAACGACAAATAAGGCGGCCATAGGGGCCGCTTTTTAGAGAAAGACTGTGAAAGGAATCGGGATTCGCGTGCGTTCTAGCAACCCCGTCATGAGTTCCCTCTCGTCCAGCCAAAGTCAGACCCAGGGTGGAAATCCCTACGGTCAGAGCGACAATCCATTTATTCAGGAGAATCGCAGCGCCGATCGGCCGCTGACTGTTGATGATGTCGTGACCAAGACTGGCATTACTCTTGGCGTCATCATTGTCATGGCCGTGCTCAACTTTGCTGTTGGTGAGTTGATTAACCCAGGCATCGCGATGATTCTTACCCTGGTCGGTGCGCTCGGCGGTTTCATTACTGTTCTTGTCTCAACGTTTGGCAAGAAGTTTGGTTCTGCAGCCGTCACGTTGATCTATGCCGTGTTTGAAGGCCTCTTTGTGGGCGGATTCTCCCTCATGTTTGCCGGCGTATCCTTCGGCAATTCCGATGGCATGGCACTTATCGGCCAGGCAATCATGGGTACCGTAGGTGTCTTTATCGGCATGCTGATGGTCTACAAGACCGGTGCCGTCAAAGTCACCCCGAAGTTCAACAAGATCATGTTCGGCCTCATCGCCGGCGTGGCAGTGTTGGCTCTGGGTAACATGCTGGGCGCTATTTTCTTTGGCTTTAATCCGCTACGTGATGGTGGCATGCTTTCCATCATCTTCTCCCTCGTCTGCATTGTTCTGGCGTCCTTGTCCTTTATGACAGACTTCGACCAGGCAGACCGCCTGATTCGCCAGGGGGCTCCGGCGCAATATGCCTGGGGTATCGCTCTTGGTTTGGCCGTGACCTTGGTCTGGCTGTACACGGAGATTCTTCGTCTGCTGAGCTACTTCAGGGACTAATTAGTCTCATACCGCTTCTGCGAAACCGGCGGCTGGCACCATAAGCTTTGTGGTTGCTGGCCGTCGGTTTCTTTGTGTGCGTGGCGCATCTCTTTTGGAGCAAGGGTATAGCGCCCGTTAGGTGCGGGCGGGATCTTGGCATTGACTGTCGCGAGCTAATGCAGATTGCAACAGTTAGAACAGGATTTCCCTTCGCAAATATCTATTTGTGTACCAATTACGGTATAGGTGGCGAGTACCTCAAGGCGGGTGACGTGGATGACTGCGGGGGTAGCTATGGTTGCAAATCTGAGGTCCTGTTCGGTTCTTGTGGGCGAAATGTTCGATTTCTTGGGTGGGTGAGTCTTTGTCTTGCTGTTAACAGGCTCCGTGAGCCGTCCGCTGGAAATGAAGGCAACTGCATCGGCAAGCACCTGTTTCCGTGCCTAGCCCTGAGCTTTACGCGACCATGCCGACAGAATTGGGTTTTTCATGTTCCCAAGGATGCGATGCTCTAAGGGGCGTGGGGCAAAGCGGGCAAGATCGCTGCTCAATTGAGGAAAAACGACACCCCAAAAATTGACAGTGTTGTAATTCGGGTACCCCCAATTGGTTATAATCGGCAGCCAAGACACATGTAGCTCACGGCGGGTATCCAAGCTCCATACAGGCTACGACCAGCTATTATTAACGGATAGTTCTATTAGTGTGAGCGAATAGTTACAATAAATGTTCATATAGAAAATGACTAATTTGGCACCGGCGCGACTTCTTGTTCTTTCTCGTGCATTCTGGTCGCAGAAGTCGCTCGGAGCTTAAAGCTCAAGGGAGGGGCTTCTAACGGTCAGGAAAGTTAGTTGAAGGGACACCATGAAGCGAATCGGGGGTCTTGTGATGATGGCGGTTTGTATCGGGGTGCTGTCAAACTGCGCATTACCGCTCGGCCTCAGTGTTCGTGGCGATGGTAGTAACGCGGGGGACTTTCGCAATTCTCCTGACATGAAAGCCGGCGGTGGCTCAGTGGACTCGGGGGTCGCTGATGCCACCGCCACGACGGCGCGAGAGTCTCAAGATCAAAGTGAGCAGTCTCGTGCAGGCGGTGGGGTACTTCCACCGCTAGGTGAATTTGACCGGACAGTGCCTGGATTCCAGGTGTTTGATCCGTGTAGCGCGAGCGCTGTCACTGCATTTGAAGGGAGAGGATTAGCTTTCGCTGGTTCAGTCAGACGTGAGACTGGATATCGGTCTTGCCAATTTGAGGCTGAGGACATTGATGGAAGTAGCGCTAGTGTGAGCATTGAATCGAGAGACTACAATCTCACCGAGATTCGCTCTGCGTTTCCCATGGGGATCGAGGTAAAAGGGGAAAAGGGGGAATCCATTTACCTTGTTGAAGAAACCCTTGTATCCAATGTGACTTGTACCGGATATGTGGAGACTGTACAGGGGACACTCTCAGTTTCCTGGACCAATTTTTCTGATGCTATTTCGATAGTCGATAACTGCAAAAACGTTGAAAGGGTAATTGGGTCCGTCATTTAAATCGGTGGGGCTCGGGGTAAACGATGATTGTTAATATAGGGAATCTAAAGCAACAGGTCGACGCAATTCATAATTTGGGCCGGAATATATCATTAGCTGGACAAAGGGCGCACAGTCCACTTGATGGAGGATTCTCCACCATCACCGGCCTAAGTGAGGTCGGCACAATACACCAGCGTGTGCTGGCAACGGATCCGGGGTCGGCGCGGAATTCTTTAGAGGGTTTTAGGGGGCAGGTTTCTTGGCTTGGGGAGGCACTTAAGACGGAGCTGGCAAGCTTCGAATCGCAGGATGAGCTTACGAGTCGGGGGTTGGATGTCGCTGACGCTGGTGGGGGAGGCGGGGCGGTATCGATGCCGATCGTGTCGCAACCAGACCCGGGATACAGCCCGTTTGGGTTCACCATCCCGATCGTGGACACCGGTGCTTCCATCATGGGCTTAGCATCGAACTTGTTTAGCACGCGCTTCTGGGATGTGTCGGAAGCGAATGCGCGGTGGGGCGCATTGAGTGGGGAAGTCGCAGAAATCGTTGCGGGTCTTGAAAACTCGGCCGCGTCTTTGGAAGCTGAGAACGACAGTGAAGCCACCACACGCGCAGCGCAGAAGATTCGTGAAGTTGCGCAGGCGGGTACACACTTCATTGCCAATGCGAGCGTCATGCAGCAGAAGCTGTTCGGCTTCCAAGCGCAGCTGATGAATGTACAGCCGGAAGCCATCGCCTTGGCCTTTGAGGTGGCGGCAATCCCAGAGCCTGCTACGCGTCAAGCCGCTGAGCAAGCGGCCTTGGTCTATATGCAGGGCGTCCTTCAACAGCAAGTGATTTCCGCTATGCCGTATCAGCATGCGCTTATGGACGCAGCGCCGCCCAGCGGCGGCGGAGACACCAGTACGCATTTCGGGGCAGTCATGGGCGACGGAAATCGCTACAACACCGATGGAGTCACATGGCCGAAGCCAATAGCCGAAGCGATAGAAAACGGCACCATGGGCCCAGGCTCCTTTGGCGTTGCGGACGGCCACATCCAAGGTCTGGAAAGCGTGGGGATGGGGGCTGACGATATCGCACGCTTTCATAACGAGCTACACAATCGTGGGCGCAGCATCCTCAGCGAGCTTGGTTTCGGAGACGCATTAGCGCCGATCAATGCAAGTGAGGTGAATACCTCGGCTGCCAACGCAGGCTTGAGCGCCCTTGATCCCGTTCGGGGAGGAGCGCCAGGATCGTTGGCAACTACCAGCGGCGCGGCAAACATGCCATCTGGTGTAAACGGGCTCGGAGGTCTAGGCAGCGGCGCTGTAGGCCAGGGATTGGGAGCCATTGGTCTTGCTGATGGCCGTGGGAACAAGCTTCCCGGAGGCGTGGCAGGCCACAGCGGTCGCTTGCCGGAAATGTCGGCGAATCCAACGACAAACGCAGCGGGGTTCGGAGGCGCGGGCGCTTCATTCGGTGGGCCGCAGACCGGAACGCATCCGGTATTAGGAGGCCTTCCTGGGGCCGTAACAGGAACTGGACAACAGAGGGAAGGGCGGACGTCGCTAAGCGGAGGCAGCCTCGTCGGAGGCGGTGCCATCGGTACAGGAGGTACCGGGGGCGTCGGCAACGCTGGTGGCGCTGGTGGTGTCCTGGGAGCCCCGGGCGGAGCGAGTAGTGCGAGGCAGGGAGTCGGCAGTGCCCGCGGTGCGGGGATGCGCATGATGCCCATGATGGGTGGCATGGCACGCGGCGGCGAAGGCGAAAGGCGGGTCAAGTCCGTCACGACTCAAGTAGAACGCGACCCCAACCGCCGTGATCTGCTCGGCGAAGCACCCGCAGTACTGCCAGGGGTTATCGGGGATTGGGTCCGGGAGGCAAAGTAGAAAAAGACGGCGGACCCCAGAAAGCTAAAAGCGGCGCCCCAACTATCGGGACGCCGCTTCATTACCAGTTGCCGTTGAACCTACTGCTGAACCGGAGCAGTGGTGTATTCAGCCGGAGCAACCTCGGTTGCAGCAACGGCCTCGGACTCAGTGGCTGCTTCGGACTCAGCCGCAGCCTCGGAGGGGGCGGCTGCACCTGCGCCGGGAGCCTCACCGGCAAAGGAAGCGCCGGTGTCAACCTTCTCAGAGGAATCCTGTTGGTTCGGAGGGTGGCAGGCAGCAAGGGTGAGACCAGCGGAAAAAACCAAACCAGCGGCAGCGAAACGAGTGAACTTCTTCATGGGTTAAAACTCTTTCTCGGAAAAACGATGACCTAAGAGCAGTATAAATTAGGACTTGCGCGGAGTTGCGGCCTTTGCGGAATCATAAGGCGCCGCAGAGACCACGGTGACCGACAAGGTCTTGCCATTCGGCGCCGTGTACTCGCGGGTCTCGCCCTCAGCAGCACCCAGGAGTGCAGCGCCCAGCGGGGACTGCTCGGAGTAGGTCTCCAAGTCCTTGTTATCGGAAGCAGCGGCGCGGGTACCGATGAGGAAGGTCTCGCGGTCCTCCTCGTCGCCGTTGTAGTACACGTGCACAACGGAACCGATGTGGGCAACACCCTCCTGGACGGCGGTGCGCTCGGTGGTGGAGTTCGCCAGAACCTCGGAGATCTGCTTGATGCGGGCCTCTTCCTGGTCCTGCATCTCACGGGCTGCGTCGTAACCCGCGTTCTCCTTGAGGTCACCTTCCTCACGGCGCTCATTAATCTCCGCGGCGACGACCGGGCGGTGGTCGATGAGGGCCTGCAGCTCGGCCTCGAGCTTGGCCTTGGTTTCCGGGGTAATGTACTGCTTCTGCTGCTCAGCCATAGTGCAACCTTCCGTTTACGGTTCCTAATGAACGGGTCTATTTCTCATTGGATGGGCCAGAAAGCGCAGGTGGCGCGGCCCATTCAGAACGCTCAACATACTAGCACAGCTGGGCTTTTACTCGCCGGTAGCCTCACCCGCTGTATCCATCGTGCTGGTGTCCAAATAGGACGGGATGCTTCCGGAGCAACCGTAGGCGCCACCGGCGACGGCTCTGTGGTTGGTGGGGATATCCACCGCGATGCGTTGAGCGGACTCACCGCCAGCAGGCACGGCGACCTCGCGGCGCCCCACCTCAGCCTTGGAGTAGTCGAAGGCCTGGACAATGCAGTATGCAGGTTCTTCCACGCGGTTGCGGGTGATGTCTACCCACACGCGCGCTGTGTCATCAGACAGGATCTCGTGGGTGACGTAGGAGATATCTGCGTTGACCTTTTGCTGGCTGCGGAAATACTGAACGCCGTAGACAATGGCCGCAATCAGCATAGCCAGGAATACCAGCACCAGCGCCCGGTTGGTCCATGAGCCTTTTGTGCGAGTGGACTGAGAGGAAGAACCGTAGCGGGACTGCGAGCGTGCGGGTTGAGAAGCAGGTTGGGCGTCAGACATGAGTCTGATTCTATCCAACAGTCGCCGCGAAGAAACTATCCACTAGACTAGGCCTCTGTTTAATGCCTCTGTATTAATGAGGCGAAGTAGGGACGATGTAGGGAGATGTATCACCCAGTGAGCACGAAGCGCCTTTTGGCTATCCACGCGCACCCTGACGATGAGTCCTCGAAGGGTGCTGCGACGACCGCAAAATATGCCGCGGAGGGGGCGGAAGTCCTCGTCGTGACCTGCACCGGTGGCGAGAGGGGAGATATTATCAACCCGGCCATGGATCGCCCCGGTGTCCTTGAGAACATGGGCAGCATTCGCCGTGAGGAAATGGCGAAAGCAGCCGCCGCCTTGGGCGTGCAACACCGCTGGCTTGGGCACATTGATTCGGGCCTTCCTGGTAACCCGCTCGCGCCCAATATCAAGGACTTACTACCTGAGGGCTGCTTTGCGCTTAAGGAAGATGATGACGTAGCCCAAGAGCTGGTTGAAATCATCCGTGAGTTCCGGCCCCACGTCATTATTACCTACGACGAGAACGGCGGCTATCCACACCCGGATCACCTCATGGTGTACCGCGCGTCCATGCTGGCGTGGGAAAACGCGGGTGACGCGGCATACCACCCAGAATTGGGTGAGCCGTGGGAGCCGCAGAAGCTGTACTACACGCATGGCTTCGTATACCAAAGGATGAAGATCTTCCATGATCTTCTTCTGGAGGAAGGCAAGATCAGTCCATATGAGCCGATGTTGGCGCGCTGGGATACGACGTTCGGAGACATCATGGCGCGGGTAACCACACAGGTCGAATGCGCGGATTACTTCCAGAATCGTGAGGATGCGCTCCGTGCGCACGCAACCCAAATTGATCCAGCCGGTGCCTTCCTAGCCACGCCCGTGTCCGTACAGCAGGAGCACTGGCCCACGGAGGAATTCGAGTTGGCCAAAACTCGCGTTTCTACTGCACTGCCGGAAGATGATTTATTTGCGGGAATTCCAGAAGTAGGGGAGTCTTAAAGCATGAACGCTTTCTACCTCGCAGCGCACGACGTCGCCCTGCTCGCCCAAGGAAGCCAAAGCGGGCCGGTTGGACCGGAGTTTGGTAAGGCTTCGCCTATTGGTCTGCTCATCCTCGCCCTGATGGGTGTTGCTGTCCTTTTTGCAGGCTGGAATTTTCACCGCCGCTATTCGCGCTTCCGTCGTCGAACCATGTTTGCGCAGGATCACGGCATCGATCCGTTCAATGATGAGGCGATCGATTCGGCAATGAAGGAAGCCGGCATCCTCGATAACAGCAAGAAGTCCATCTTTTAAGGTAGAGGACGATTCCCACCGTGAAGTTCCTAAGCCAGCTCCTGTACCCCCTGTACGAAGCGCGTCTGACACGTGAAATCAAGAACAAGCCGCAACCACGCCACGTGGCAATCATGGCTGATGGCAACCGCCGCTGGGCGCGCGAGGCTGGATTTACGGATATCAGCCACGGCCATCGGCAGGGCGCGCGGAAGATCAGCGAGATGATCTCTTGGTGCCAAGGCACCGACATCGAGGTTGTCACTATCTACCTGCTCTCGACGGAGAACCTGAAGCGCAGCGAGCAGGAGGTGCAGCTGCTCTTCGACATCATCTCGGATGTCGTCACGCACCTCTCCCAAGGGGACTTGGATTGCCAGATCCGGCTCGTTGGGCACCTAGATCTGCTCCCTGAACAGGTCACGGCCAAGATGCAGAGCGCGGCTGAGGCCACGGAGGATCATCAGGGCGTCATCGTTAACATCGCGGTCGGTTATGGTGGGCGCCAGGAAATTGTGGACGCCGTGCAGAGTTTCATTCGTGGCGAAGCCCGTAAGGGGTTGAGCGCTGAGGAAATTGCGGACAACGTGACGGCGGAGGCCATTACGGGCAACCTTTATACCAAGGGCTTGCCTGACCCCGATCTCGTCATTCGTACCTCCGGCGAGCAGAGGCTGTCCGGCTTTCTGCTGTGGCAGGCCGCTTACTCGGAGATCTGGTTCACGGACACCTATTGGCCCGCATTCCGCCGGGTGGATTTCCTGCGCGCCTTGCGTGACTATTCGCAGCGCTCGCGCCGCTTCGGCCGCTAGCCCTGGCGATCGGGCTAGAGCTTACGCATCCTCACCCGGTCAACCAGGTGGTGCGAGCCCTTGCACAGAACCAGGGAGGCGCGTACCCGGGTGGGCAAAATGTTCTCGATGAGGTTGGGCAGGTTGATGGACTGCCAGATTTCACGGGCCTGCACGTAGGCCTCCTCGTCCGTCATGTCCGCGAAGGACGCGAAGTGCGCCCCTGGTTCGCGGAAGGCAGTGTGGCGGAGCTTGAGGAAGCGATCAATGTACCACTTTTCGATGTCGTCGACTCGGGCGTCCACGTAAACAGAGAAGTCGAACAGGTCCGAAACCATGAGGGTCGGCCCGGTTTGTAAGACGTTGAGGCCTTCCAAAATGAGGATGTCCGGCTGGCGAACCTCCTGAAACTCACCAGGAACAATGTCATAGGACACATGCGAGTACAGCGGTGCGGTTACCAGCGGCTTGCCGGACTTAACGTCGGTAACAAAACGCATGAGCGCGCGACGGTCATAAGACTCCGGGTAGCCCTTGCGCTGCATAAGCCCGTGCTCTTTAAGGTACGCGGTGGGGTAGAGGAACCCGTCGGTGGTCACCAGATCAACCTTCGGGTGGGAATCCCAGCGCTGTAGAAGAACTTGGAGCAAGCGCGCGGTCGTTGACTTGCCCACCGCGACGGAGCCGGCAACGCCGATGACGAAAGGAACGTGCGTGGGTGGGTTTCCTAAGAATGCCTCGGTAGCGGTGGTGAGTTTTTGGCGGGCCTCAACCTGCATGTGGATGAGACGGGATAAGGGCAGATAGACCTCAGCCACTTCAGTGAGGTCGATGCGGTCACCGATGCCGCGAAGTTTTTCCACCTCGGTCGCCGTTAGCACCTGTGGCATGGATTTACGCAGGGCACGCCACGTATCGCGGTCAAAATCGAGGTACGGGCTCGCATCGGTCATTCGCGCCATGCCGACTATTGTTCCACTCGGCTGGGCGCCTGTGGCAATCGCCCCGAATGAAAAGATTCTCGGAGGCCCCCACGCGGGGGATGCGGGCGTTAGGATGTAGAACTAGCTTCGGCGATTGCAGAGCCGGTGGTGTCGTGCCGCGGGCGGGCGCCGCGGGCTTTATTGACCATCTCTACGAAGGGACATCACGCTTTCATGACCACTACGAACAATTCAGACGTGCGCTACCAGGAGATGCGCGATCTCGACCCCGAGGTCTTTGCTGCTATTAACGGTGAGATTGCTCGTCAGCGCGATACCCTCGAGATGATCGCGTCGGAAAACTTCGTCCCCCGCGCGGTTCTGCAGGCGCAGGGCTCTGTTCTGACCAACAAGTATGCCGAGGGCTACCCGGGGCGCCGCTATTACGGCGGCTGCGAGCACGTTGACATCGTAGAAGATCTGGCTCGTGATCGTGCCAAGGCGCTTTTCGGCGCTGATTTTGCCAACGTCCAGCCCCACTCCGGCGCCCAGGCCAATGCCGCCGTGCTGGCGTCGCTGATCCAGCTGGGTGACAAGATCATGGGCCTGTCCTTGGCTCATGGTGGGCACCTGACCCACGGCATGAAGCTCAACTTCTCCGGCAAGCTTTACGACGTTGCCGCGTACGAGGTTGACCCGGAGACCATGCGCCTTGACATGGATAAGGTGCGCGAGCAGGCGCTGGCAGAAAAGCCCCAGGTGATCATCGCTGGTTGGTCCGCTTACCCGCGCACCATTGATTTCGAGGCTTTCCGCTCCATCGCGGATGAGGTCGGCGCGTACCTGTGGACGGATATGGCGCACTTCGCGGGCCTCGTGGCCGCCGGTCTGCACCCCTCCCCGGTGCCGCACTCCGATGTCGTGTCTTCCACCGTGCACAAGACGCTGGGCGGCCCACGTTCCGGTCTCATCCTGGCCAAGCAGGATTTTGCCAAGAAGATCAACTCCAACGTCTTCCCGGGGCAGCAGGGCGGACCGCTCATGCACGTCATCGCGGCGAAGGCTATCGCGCTGAAGATCGCGGCCACCGAGGAGTTCAAGGAGCGCCAGGAGCGAACCCTGGAAGGCGCGCGCATTCTGGCTGAGCGCCTGACCGCCGAGGATTGCACCAAGGCGGGCGTCGACGTCCTCACTGGCGGCACCGACGTGCATCTTGTCCTAGCGGACCTGCGCAACTCCGAGCTCGATGGCCAGCAGGCGGAGGACCTCCTCCACGAGGTCGGCATCACCGTGAACCGCAATGCGGTGCCGAACGATCCGCGCCCGCCGATGGTCACCTCCGGCCTGCGCATTGGTACCCCGGCCCTGGCTACCCGCGGCCTCGACACGGCGGCCTTCACCGAGGTTGCCGACGTTATCGGTACTGCACTGGCAAACGGTAAGAACGCGGACGTCGCCAAGCTGCGCGCCCGCGTTGAGAAGGTCGCCGCGGACTTCCCGCTCTACGACGGCCTTGAGGACTGGAAGCTGGTCTAAGCTTCCTTGCGCTCTTCAGCGTGGGCTTTCCGGGCGGCTTCGAGCCACTCGGGCATCGCGCTGAGGAGCTCTTTAATTTCCGCGGTGGTGAGAGGGCGGTCCATCTCGTTCTTCTTCAACGCGGTCACGGAGATTCCCAGCTTTTGTGCCACGACCGGGCGCGGGTGGGGGCCCTCGCGGCGTAGGGTAGCGAGCCACTCCGGCGGGTTCTCCTGTAAGTCGCGCAGCTGCGCGTGGGTTACCGCGTTGGCTTGAAACTCCTCCGGGGCGGCCGGCAGGTAGATGCCCAACTTCTTCGCTGCGGTTTGTGCACGCATGGCGGTGCCGGAAGGCTGCTGGGTTTCGTTGGCTGGGGTTTCACTATTCGGGGTATCAGTCACGCTCACAACGCTAGCAGCACCGTAGTATGAGGTGCATGCTCCGCCTTGTCTTTTCCACTGGCACAGAACCCGGCAAATGGTTTCGTCGCTACCGTGATTCTCACTCTCCAGAGTCCCTGGTAACCGTCGACGCCGATGACGCGATGGACGTTCTTCTTGCTCATGAGGCAGATCTAGCGCTGACCCGCTTGCCGGATTCGCGGGTTGATGACAGCTTCCACGTCGTCCAGCTCTACGAGGAAGCACCCGGCATCGCCGTTCCGAAAGATTCTGTCTACGCGGAGGTTGGGGAGGACGTCACGCCGGAGGATGTTGCCGAAGAAATAGTGAATTACCGGATTGCGCAGGACGGCAGCGTCGATGTGCCGGCGCTGCGCACCGCTTTGCAGGTCGTGGCAGCCAACGTGGGCGTAGCCATCGCGCCGCGGCCTTTGTTGAAGGTGCTGAGTAAGAAGCAGGTCGTGGCACTGGGCTTGGAGGACCCCACTGTGGCGCGCACAGTGATTGCACTGGTGTGGCGCCGGGCTGATGACGGCGATGAGATCCAAGACTTCGTCGGGGTTGCAAAGGGGAGGACGCGGAATTCTTCTCGCAATTCCGCCCAGAAACGCAGCGCACGCGACAAAGCAAAAGCTAAGCAAGCGCGCAGAAAGTCCCAAGGAAAGCCTCAAAGAGGCTCGGTTTCCAAACCGTTATCAAAAAGATATAGGGGTTCTCAACAGCGGAAACGGAGATAAAGCAACGTCTTTGTTGTCAAATCATAGGTTCTGTGGTGGCAGGAAGTGCTGGCCATGCCTACGGTGGGCTTCGTTCTCAACAAAAGTACTTAGAACAGTGCTCAACTAGACAGAAAGGCTTAAGAAAATGAAGAAGATGACTCGTCGTTTCGCTGCAGGTATCGCCGCTGCCACCCTGTCCCTGGGTGTCGTTGCTTGTTCCGACGCTGAGGATGCTGCTAAGGATGCTGGCGACGCTGCTCAGTCCGCTGCGTCCGACGCTACCGATGCTGCCGGTTCTGCCGCTAAGGACGCAAAGGATTCCATGAAGGACTCCGAGTCCGCCGATTCTTCCGAGGCCGAGGGCTCTGAGGGAGCCGAGGGCAGCGAAGGTGCCGATTCTTCTGAGTCGGACTCCGCCGAGTCGAAGGATGGCTCTGGCGCTGAGGGCGACAAGGAGAGCGTGTCTACCGCCAATGGTGACGTAGAGGTTCCTTCTGATTTCGCTCAGGCCATCAAGGAGAAGGCTGCTGAGTGGGGCGATCCGGAATCCATTGAAAACACCGACAAGGGAAGCGTTGCTACCTTTGCCAAGGACAAGCTGCTGGTATTCGGTGAGGGTGACGGCACCCAGCCGATCATCGGCAAGATCGCAGAGACCTGGACCGAGGAAGGCGGCCTGGAGAGCAAGGTTGGCCTGCCGACTGGCCCGGAGCAGGCCGAGGGCAACGGCTGGGTACAGGAGTTCACCAATGGCACCATCTCCTGGATGCAGGGTGAGTCCGGTGAGTACGAGGCCACCATCAACTAAGCGCTCATGAAACGGCTCGCTGCCTTGTGAGCTAAAGCGACAAAGCTCCGCACTGATAACACGGTGCGGAGCTTCTTCGTTTTTCACGGTCAACGCGTGAAAGTGCAGGGCCGAAGAATGTAGCTGCAGTGTTGGGGGGGAGTGGGGGGAGAGACGACAGGCTCGTAGAGCCTGATGGGGATGGTGTGACGCTGGTGATTGTCGTTTTAATACTGTTCATCTTGCACCCATGTAATTTCAACCTTTGCTCTCTAGCGTGGACGGTGTCCGGAAGCTAAGAACAGTCTCCGGACAGTTCGAAAACCACCAGCTTCACCATGCCGTCCCAGGTCGATGAGTTGGGGCGGGCATAACAAGGGAGAACCCTGCCGCTATGACCAATCCTTCCGTCCTCACCGAGCAGCCGCATGAGGCCTCTGTTTTGACCAAGACCTATGTCATCGATACGTCCGTCCTTCTCTCAGATCCCTGGGCGTTGCGTAAGTTCGCTGAACACGATGTGGTACTGCCCATCGTCGTTATTTCTGAGTTGGAAGGAAAACGTCATCACCCGGAGCTTGGCTGGTTCGCCCGCCAAGCTCTTCGCTTTTTGGAGGACCTTCGCGCTACCTATGAGGCGTTGGACCAGCCCCTGCCCGTCAATGCAGCGGGCGGGACTTTGCGCGTGGAACTCAACCACCAGGATCAATCCTTGTTGCCGGCGGCCTTTCGCGGGCCGGAGGGAGATCACCGGATTCTGGCCTGCGCGCTGAATCTCCAGCACGAGGGCAAGGACACCGTCCTGGTGACTAAGGACGTCCCATTGCGCGTCAAGGCTGGTGCCGTAGGCCTGCAGGCGGATGAATACCATGCGCAGGACGTCGTGCTCACCGGTTACACCGGCATGGCTACGGTGCCCACCGGCGCTGAGGTCATCGATGAGCTCTACGGGGAGGGCGAGGTGCTTATCGACGGCTCCGTGACCACCGCCGGCACCCGCGTCGAGGACCTGCCGGTGCACTGTGGCATTACGCTGCAGGCAGGCGGGCAGTCCGCTCTGGGCCGGATGACGGCTGAGGGCACCGTTCGCTTGGTGCGCGGCGATGCGAATGTCTTTGGCCTGCAAGGCCGCTCTGCTGAGCAGCGCGTTGCCCTGGACCTTCTCTTGGATCCCTCCGTTGGAATTATGTCCATCGGAGGCAGGGCGGGCACTGGTAAGTCCGCGCTGGCGTTGTGTGCTGGCTTGGAGGCAGTGCTGGAGCGCGGCGAACACCGTCGCATCGTGGTGTTTCGCCCCATGTATGCGGTGGGTGGGCAGTCCCTGGGATACCTGCCGGGCTCTGAAAGCGAGAAGATGAATCCATGGGCGCAGGCCGTCTATGACACCCTGGAAGGCCTGGTATCCGAAAACGTCATGGACGAAGTCCAGGACCGCGGATTGCTGGAGGTTCTCCCATTGACCCATATCCGCGGCCGCAGCCTGCATGATTCTTTCGTCATCGTCGATGAGGCCCAATCGCTTGAGCGCAATGTGCTGCTGACTGTTCTGTCGCGCTTGGGTCGTGGCTCCCGAGTTGTACTGACGCATGATGTTGCCCAGCGCGATAACTTGCGCGTTGGCCGCCACGACGGCGTGCAGGCAGTCATTGAGAAACTTAAAGGGCATGAGCTCTTTGCACACGTCACGCTGCAGCGCTCTGAGCGCTCTGCCATTGCAGAGCTGGTCACTGATCTGTTGGAGGGGGAGAACTAACGCGTTCGCGCGCGGCGATCTCTCTGCCCTCAGCTTGGCATTGACGCCGTGTGCTCAGTAATAATTGTTCCATGAGCGACAACGCGAAAGACAAGAAGAAGGATTTCCGCATCCGCCCCTTCAACGCGGCGGACTATCCACAGATGCGAGAAATCTATGAGCAGGGCCTCAACACTGGCCACGCTACCTACGAGACCCGCTCGTTGACCTTTGAAGAGTTCAAAAACGTCAAAATCATGGCGTCAGTGTTCGTCGCTGTTGAGGCGGAGGATGATTCAAAGGTTCTCGGCTGGGTGTGCGCCGCGCAGGCGTCTACCCGCACTGTGTTCCACGGCGTCGTCGAGGATTCCATCTACCTGAGCAAAGAAGCCCAGGGAAGGGGCATCGGTGGCGCTTTGCTGGATCAGCTCATCGAGGTCTGCCGCGACCTGCATAAGTGGGCTATCCACTCGTGGATCTTCCCGGAGAACGAAGGTTCCGCCGGCCTCCACAAGTCCCGCGGCTTCGTCAAGGTGGGCACGTACTCCCACATGGCAAAGATGACCTACGGTGAGCTCGCCGGCCAGTGGCGTGATACGGACGTGTATGAGCTTCTTCTGCCGAAGCCCGAGGAGAAGAAGGCAGCAGCCAACCAGAAGAGAAAGTAATTATCCTGCTTTTCTAATGGAAGGGCATGATTGGGGATAGAATTAAAGCTGTTCTCATTTCCCCTCGCTTAGAAGGTGAAGCATGTCCTTGCGCACTTCTGTCCTTGCCCTTACTGCAGCCGTAGCCGTGTCGGTGGGTGCTTTCTCCGCACCTGTTGCCACGGCAGCAACCTATCCGTCGGCTGGTTCCGTTCCCGTGGCCGAGCTCGACGTCAATCAGCCCAACGGCGCGCTGGCCTATGTCTTTGCCGAGCCAGTGATGCAGTCAGACATCGACCTGGTTACCCGTCAAGTTCGCGAGCTGCGCGGCAAAGCCTGGGACGCCAACTTGCCCTTCAACGGCGGAACCCTGCGACAGGCCGCTAGTGCCGCTGGCTACCGCACCCGCGAGGCATATGTGAATTCAATCTCCTGGGACCGCGGTCTCGAGCACGCGGTTTTGCAGCGTGCTGCTGAGGGAAACTTCTTGTTTGATCATCGCCGCGCAGTTGGCACACGTACTCCTGAAATCTTGGACAACTACAATACCTTGGACAACCTGACCACGACGGACATGGAACATGCCGTTGAATCGTGGTCTACAAGCAGAAGCGGCGGTCCCAGCGAGTGGGACTACCTTGTCCGAGAGAACGGCCAATGGTCAACAAATAATGGCCACCTGTACACGATTCTTAATCCTGAATACGTGAAGTTTGCGCAGGCTCAAATCGGAGAAGTGACAGCTGGTCTCTATTCGGCCGATGATAAGCCGTCCGAACCGGCGCGGTTGGCGGCCGGTCGCCATGCATTCCCCATCGCCGTGCCGGAAAGCGCTATAAACCGTGCTGAACTGATGACCACGGGAGGAACCTCGGTCGGAAGCCAAGGAAGCCTGGGTTTGCGCATCGATGGATTCTGGGGAGCGAAGCTGGGGGTTCCGGTGGCGTCGCCAAGCAGTAGCGACCCAGAGGTTCTTGAAGTCAACGAGGACGGAACCTACACGGCCAAGTCTGAGGGCACCGCGACCGTCACCTTTAACACCTATGTTCTGCGCAATGGCCAGGCAAAGGTCTCGGATAACCAGATCACCAAGACTGTGAAGGTGACCAAGAAGTCCCTCGGCGGGGACTTGAGCTCCGGCGGCACGAACATTGGTGCCATCGTGGGCATCCTCGCCGGCGTGCTCGCGCTCATCGGCGTGGCTGCCCAGGTGGCACGCCAGTTGGGAATCCTGCGCTAAGCATCGTGACAATAAGAAATCCTCGCTACGTGAATGCTCGTAGCGAGGATTTGTGCTTACTTCACCCGGTTTCTACGCCGAGGGGATATCTCAGCTCCCAGACCACCGTTGCTCGTCGTCAAGCGCCAGCTTGTCTCGAAGCTGTGGCTTCTAATCAATCGTCTCCTTGAGGTGCTCCTCGCGGACGGGGAGGATGAGGAGGAGCGCGATGATGGCCATAGGAACCATCAGCAGGATGACGGGGGTTAGGCCGTCGTTGTAAGCGTTGAGGATAACGTCCTTGATGGGGTCCGGCAGCTGGGCAACCAGCGCCGGGGTAAGGCTGGAGGAACCACCATTAGCGCTGGCAAACTTCTCCGCGAAGGGCTTGCCTGCCTCACCCATGGACTTGATGGCAGCGGGCATGTTGGCAGCCATTTCATCCTTCATGTTGTGGATGAAGAGGGAGCCCACCAGGGAAGCACCGATGGCGGAACCGATCTGACGGAAGAAGTTATTTGCGGCAGTCGCGGTTCCGACGAGGGCGATGGGGAAGGAGTTCTGGACAATGAGGACCAGAACCTGCATGACGAAGCCAAGGCCGATGCCGAAGACGAGGAACTCTGCACCGAGCTGGGTCAGAGAGGTGTCTGCAGTCAGCTTGGACATCCAGAACAGCGCGCCAGCAGTGATTGCTAGGCCGATGATGGGGTAGCGCTTGTAGTGACCGGTGCGGGCGATGATGAAACCGACGGCTGTGGAGGTTCCGATCATGCCGACCATCATCGGGATCATCATGAGACCCGCCTTGGTCGGGGTCAGAGTGTGAACCATCTGCAGGTAGGTTGGCATGTAGCCCAGCACGCCGAACATCGCCAGGCCCAGCACCATGCCGGCAGCGGTCGTGAGAACCATGTTGCGGTTCTTGAACAGCTGCACCGGGATGAGCGGCTCCTTGGCCTTGGATTCGACGAAGACGGTGATGATGGCACCGATGACCACGGTGATGCCCAGGCCGATGATGATCGGGTCGGACCACTCGTATTGGGTTCCGCCCCAGGTCGTCATAAGGATCAGGGAGGCGGTGGTGATGGAAATGAAGATGGCGCCGAGGAGGTCAAACTTGCGCAGGTCGGTATCGCCGACGCGTAGGTGGAGGACCAGGGTGCATACGATGATGGCGAGCAGACCCAGCGGGATGTTCATCCACATGCCCCAGCGCCAGCCCGGGCCGTCAGTGAACCAGCCACCGAGGACCGGGCCGAGGACGGAGGAGAGTCCAAAGACGCCGCCCATGATGCCCATGAACTTGCCGCGCTCACGGGAGGTGGTGACCTCCGCGATGATGGATTGGGAGGAAATCATCATGAAACCAGCGCCGAAACCCTGCACGGCGCGGCCAATGATGAGCAGGTTCATCGAATCAGCGAAGCCGCCGAGCGTGGAACCGATGACGAAGACGCCGATGCCGCCAATGTAGAGCCACTTGCGGCCCATCATGTCACCGAGCTTGCCGGAGATAGGCATGGCGATTGTCATCATGACCAAGAAGGCGGAGATGACCCAGCTCATGTGGTCCACGCCGCCGAGCTCGCCAACGATGGTGGGCAGCGCGGTGGCGAAAATCATCTGGCCCAAAGAGCTCATCAGCATGGTGAGCACGAGGGCGGAGAATACGAGGGCAAGGTTGTTATCCGGCTTGCCGCTGCCGGCCTGGGAGGCCGGCTTAGCCGCGGTATCTACCATGTCAGTCCTTTCGAAAATTTGTTAATGAGTGTGAGCGCAGATTCGAAGCGTTCCTCAAAGGGGATGTCGCAGCTGAAATCTGGCGACGCAGTGGCTATCCAGAATGCTTCCCTGATAGCAAAGGCAATGAGTATCGCCTCAGTCTCAGCCGTGACCTCGGGCATCTGCCGCAAGGAAGCATCCTGGTCAAGGCGCTCGGTGATGAGCTCCAGGATCTCGTTCGATTTGGCCCGCTTACGGCTGAGTGCCGCCGCTGCGGCATCGCTGTCCCCAGAGATCCGACGGCGACGCTCAGTGATGACCTCGTTGACATGCTGGCCAACGAGGTGTCCTTTAATTAGGTCGACCGCCAGCCTGAAAACGCTATCCGTAGGGGCGCTAAGGAAAGCCTTCTTCTGTTCCTCGGTGAAATCGTGACTCGGCGCACCGAGCACAGCAGTGTCTTTGGAATCAAAATAATTAAAAAACGTGCGCCGAGAAATCCCCGCTGCGTCGCAGATTTCCTCGACGGTAACGTCGGCGAATCCACGCTCATCCACGAGACGGGTGGCGGCGTCTTCGATTCGCAGGCGCGTCTTGAGGCGCTTCTGCTCGCGTAATGACATTTCTTCTTGCACAGAGTGCAACAGTACACCCAGTGCAAATTTGCACCAAGTGCAATTCGGGTGATTTTTGAAAGGGAGATCTAAAAATATGACGGTGGTTACTATGACGCTGAGCGTGGGCGTTGAAAACGACGAAGGCCGCCCTCCCGAAGGAGAGCGGCGGCGTTCGCGAAAGCGAGCTTAGAAGTTGTCGCGGTCGCGGTTGGTCATGGTGAGAACGTTGAGGCGCTCATCGAGCTCCTCCTCAGTGAGGTTCTCTCCGTCGACGAAGCCGAGGTCGATGACTGCCTCGCGGACAGTGATCTTCTCGTGCAGTGCGTGCTTAGCTGCCTTGGCTGCGTTCTCGTAGCCAATCTTGGAGTTCAGCGGGGTCACGATGGAGGTGGAGGACTCCGCAAACTTCTTCATGCGCTCCTCGTTGGCCTCGATGCCGTCAACGCACTTCTCAGCGAAAACGCGGGAGACGTTGGCCAGCAGACGGGCCGACTCGAGAACGTTGCGAGCCATCATCGGGATGTAGACATTGAGCTCGAAGTGGCCGTTGGAGCCGCCGAAGGCAACGGCTGCATCGTTGCCGATAACCTGGCCAGCGACCATGGTGGCTGCCTCACACAGAACCGGGTTGACCTTGCCCGGCATGATGGAGGAGCCCGGTTGCAGGTCCTTCAAGTGGATCTCGGACAAACCGGTCAACGGGCCGGAGCCCATGAGGCGGATGTCGTTGGCAATTTTGTTGAGGGAGACAGCCACGGTGCGCATGGCGCCGGAGAACTCCACCAAGGCGTCGCGAGCGGCCTGGGCCTCAAAGTGATTCTTGGCCTCAGACAGCTCCTTGACGCCGGTGAGCTTCTTGAGCTCCTCGGTAACCTTGCCGCCGAAGTCAGCGGAAGTGTTCAGGCCGGTACCGGTTGCGGTGCCGCCGATGGCCAGCTCACCCAAGCGCGGCAGGGTTGCCTCAATGCGCTCAATGCCGAGCTCGATCTGGCGAGCGTAGCCGCCAAACTCCTGGCCCAGGGTGATCGGGGTGGCGTCCATCAGGTGGGTGCGTCCGGACTTGACCATGTCGGCGAATTCCTTGGCCTTAGCCACGAGGGATTCGTGGAGGACCTTGAGGCCCGGGATGAGGTCGTTGACGGCAGCCTCGGTCGCCGCAACATGGGTTGCGGTGGGGAAGGTGTCGTTGGAGGACTGGCCCATGTTCACGTGGTCATTCGGGTGAATCTCCACGCCATTGTTGTGGGCGATGGAAGCGATGACCTCGTTCGTGTTCATGTTGGAAGAGGTACCGGAGCCGGTCTGGAAGACATCGATCGGGAAGGCATCGTTGTGCTTGCCTTCTGCAATCTCGGTGGCTGCCGCAATGATAGCGTCGGCCTTCTCCGCATCCAGCTTGCCGGAATCCTTATTCACCTGAGCGCAGGCGGCCTTGAGAAGACCGAGTGCGCGGATCTGGGCAGCTTCAAGGCCACGGCCAGAAATGGGGAAGTTTTCCACAGCGCGCTGGGTTTGGGCACGCCACAGGGCATCGACCGGAACCTTGACTTCGCCCATAGTGTCGTGTTCGATGCGGTATTCAGTCATGAAGTCACCTTTTCTGTGAGATGAGAATTGTAGAGTTCTTTATGTGTGCCGTGGCACGGCATTGATGGCCACCGTAGCACTCTTCGCAGGAAAGTGGATTAGCTTTCCTTATCGTGGGGGTTGGTGTAGTCCACCACGGAGTATTCCTGCAGCTTAGCCAGCTTATGGATGGAGTCGACGTAGCGGATCGTGCCGGACTTGGAGCGCATGACCAGAGAACGGGTCGTGGCGCCGTTGGGGCGGTAGGATACGCCGCGGAGCATGTCGCCATTGGTAACGCCGGTTGCGGCGAAGTAGCAGTTTTCAGAAGAGACCAGATCGTTGGTGGTGAGGACGCGATCAAGGTCGTGTCCGGCCTTGCGTGCCTTCTCTGCCTCTGCTTCATCTTTAGGCCACAGCTTGCCTTGGATTTCACCACCCATACACTTCATGGCACATGCGGTGATGATGCCCTCTGGGGTGCCACCGATACCCATCATCATATCGATGGAGTTGGTGTCCTGGCAGGTGGCGATGGCGCCGGCGACGTCACCATCCATGATGAGGCGAACCTTGGCGCCTGCCTCACGGATCTGGCGGATAAGGTCATCGTGGCGCGGGCGGTCGAGTACGACGACGGTCAGGTCAGCTGGCTTGATGCCCTTGGCCTTGGCCACGGATTTGATGTTCCACTCCACAGACTCATTGAGATCGATTGAGCCAACAGCCTCCGGGCCGACAGCAATCTTCTTCATATAGAACACTGCGGAGGGGTCATACATGGTGCCGCGCTCAGCAGCAGCGATGACGGAAATAGCGTTCGGGCGGCCTTCTGCCATAAGACGGGTGCCGTCAACCGGGTCGACGGCGATGTCCATTTCTGCGCCCTGGCCGGTGCCGACTTTTTCTCCGTTGAACAGCATGGGGGCCTCATCCTTTTCGCCCTCACCGATGACGACGACGCCGTCCATCTCTACGGAGTTGATGAGCTTGCGCATAGCATCCACCGCGGCGCCGTCACCTTCATTCTTCTGTCCACGGCCAACCCAGCGACCCGAGGCGAGTGCTGCTGCCTCAGTGACACGCACCAGCTCCATGGCTAGGTTGCGATCGGGGATATAAGACGTGTTATCAGACATGTGTGATTAGTCCCTTTCTTTTCAGGTGGCTCGGCCCGGGGTGGGGGACAACCCGGAATACATATTCCATTCTTCCACTTTTCCCTCGTATCCAAGCCCGAATGCCTCCCCCAGAAGAGGGTCTCAACCGCGTTGACCGCCAAAAGGGCAGGTGGGAGGTCGCTGTCGCGAGTGCGGGAGGCGGCGTGACATACTGGGCGGGTGGCATCTGAAGATAAACCAAAGATTTTTGAGGACGCGCGCGATATCACCCTGACGGTGGGCGTCATCCTCATCATGATGTTCCTGGCGGTTGGCGCAACGGGACTGTGCTCGATCAACCCGGAAAAGCCGGGGCCCGTGCAGAACGTGGATGCCGCTACGTTTCTGGAAATGGAG
Source organism: Corynebacterium sp. HMSC056E09 (assembly GCF_001813425.1). Taxonomy (NCBI): domain Bacteria; kingdom Bacillati; phylum Actinomycetota; class Actinomycetes; order Mycobacteriales; family Corynebacteriaceae; genus Corynebacterium; species Corynebacterium sp. HMSC056E09. The sequence continues at coordinate 21,764 of NZ_KV812511.1, read as the reverse complement.
GCGCGCGGCAGCGGGGCCGTCATCAGGGAGCCCGTCATGCCGGAGGGCTGGCAGCCTACGGCTGCACGGCGCAAGGAGATGGGCGGCGAATCCGGTGCCGTGGTGAGCTGGCTTACCGCCGAGGAGGGCTACGTGGAATCGGCGCAGACGCAGTTGGCGCTTGGCGATGTCCCCTCGGCCTACGACTCCAACTATCGTGGCAACTCCGAGCGGCGTGAGGTGGCGGGCCACGACGTGGAAATCCTGAGCAGTGACGATAAAGATGTGCGTCCACTGTGGATTACTGACTTGGGTGATGCCCGCCTCGTTCTTACGGGCTCTGCCTCCGACGCTGATTATGAGACGGCCCTCACCGCCTTCGCGGAAGCTGAGCCGCTCCAAATTGCTGAGGATGGCAGCGTCGTCAGCGAGTAAATAGTTAGCGGAACGTCACGCTTTGAAGCGTTTCATCCCACTCCACCTCGACGGCATCGCCGGCGGCACTGGTGAGAGACTCCGGGTCGAGCCCACTCAGGCGCGTCTTGCCCAGGTAGACATCGACCTTTTCGTGTTGGGACTTGCCGGGGAAGAGGGTAATTTCGATGAGCTTATCAGCGCTAAAACGCAGGACGATGGAGCCGGAGAAATAGCTGATTTCCTCTCCGCTCACGGTGTGCGGCGGGCCGAAAAACTCCTCGACGAGCTGGCGTGAATCTCCAAAGACCATGGATCCCGCTCCGCCCGACTTGGAGACGAAATCGACGCGATCCCCCGGGTAGCCGTAAATCTTCATTTAATCCTCTCCTGCTTCTGCATTGGCGGTTGCGCTATCGGCGCCCTCGGTATTCTTGCGGAGGGCTTCCTCTACGCGCTTCGATGCGCCGTCGAGGTGCGCCTCGCAAGCTTTTGCTAGGGCCTCGCCGCGCTCCCAGTATTTAAGAGACTCGTCCAAGCCCATCTGGCCCAGTTCGAGGATCTTTACGGTCTCAATGAGTTCATCGCGGGCTTGTTCATAGCTCAGTTCTTCTACCGGTGGGAACGCGTCCTGGCCGGGTTGGCCGGCACCAATTGTGTCAGTCATGGGGTCAATTCCTTTTCTCTTGTGCTCTAATGAATCGTTTTAATCTGCGGCCTGGGAGGCCATTGCGGCGGCGGTAATTGAACCATCGCCAACGCGGATGCGCAGCTGCGATCCCGGGGGAGACTGCGCATAGCTCGTGACAACCTCTGGTCCGCTACCGTCGCGAGGCAGCACCTGAACGATGGCGTAGCCCCGTTCAAGTGTGGCCGAGGGGCCCAAGGCTGAGACGCGAGCACGCAACGAGGCTACCTGGTTACCTTCGCGATCCAACTGGTGCGTAACTACCCGGCGAATCAGCGCGAGGTTGCGCTCAAGCTCCTCGCGGCGCGCGTTGATTGGCACCATGGGATCGGCGAGGACCGGGCGGGAGCGGATGCTCTCGAGGCCGCGGCGTTCCCTGTCCACCCAGCCGCGCAGCGCTGCCGCTATGCGCGAGCGGGCTTCAGAGATCAGCGCATACTCTTCGGCGGCGGAAGGAACAACGCGCTTGGCCGCATCGGTGGGCGTGGCGGCGCGCAGATCGGCGATATCATCCAGCACCGGGTGGTCCGGTTCGTGTCCGATGGCGGAGACAACCGGGGTGCGGGCGTCTGCCACAGCGCGCTGGAGCGCCTCCTCGGAGAAGGGAAGCAGATCTTCCACCGAACCACCGCCGCGGGCGATGATGATGACATCGACTTCCGGGTTCGCGTCGAGAGTCCGGAGCGCGTCAATCACCTGGGTAACGGCAGTGGCTCCCTGGACAGCAGTGTTAATGACTTCGAACTGAACCGCTGGCCAACGATCCTGCGCCACGGAGAGCACATCGCGCTCGGCATGGGACCCGCGGCCGGTAATGAGGCCAATCTTCTTCGGTAGATAGGGAAGCGGCAGCTTACGGGAAGCGTCGCACAGACCCTCCTGACGCAGCCGCTGGCGCAGCATCTCTACCCGAGCAAGAAGGTCACCAATACCGACGTGACGGATCTCCGTGACCCACAGGGAAAAACTTCCGCGTCCGGCGTAGAAGGCGGGCTTGCCGTAGACCACGACGCGGTCGCCATCCTTGAGCGGTGAGGGGGCGTTGCGGATGAGCGAGGTGTTGCATGTCAGCTGAACAGATTTTTCCTGTTCGACATCACGCAACGTGATGTAGGAGAGCTTCCATGTTGGCTTCATGTTCAGCTGGGTGATCTGCCCCTCCACCCAGAGGAAGCCGAGGCGCTCGATCCAGCCTTTGACTTGGTCATTGACCTTGCCGACGGGCCACGGCGTTTCCGCGGAATTGGCCGGTTGGTTCACGCGCAGTCCTTTCTCTTGAGTGGTCTAGTCTCTCGGGTATGTTCCGTCCAGTGTAAGAGGCGTGCCGGACATCTGGTGCTACCGGTCGAGCCTGGCAAGCTGTAACTACAGTATGCGCGCGACTTTCGATACTCTGGGAGCCATGACTGAAACTGCAAAGAAGGTGCTCCTGGCGGCTCCCCGCGGCTATTGCGCCGGCGTGGACCGTGCTGTTGAGACAGTGGAAAAGGCGTTGGAGAAATACGGCGCCCCTATCTACGTGCGCAAGCAAATCGTGCACAACCGCTTCGTTGTTGAATCCCTGGCTAAGCGTGGTGTCATCTTTGTGGAGGAGGCTTCCGAAGCCCCTGAAGGCGCTCACCTTGTATTTTCTGCACACGGCATTGCGCCGACGGTGCGCAAGGAAGCGGAGGAACGCAAGCAGTTAACGCTGGACGCAACGTGCCCGCTGGTGACCAAGGTGCACAAGGAAGCACAGCGCTTTGAGCGCGATGGCTATCACATCTTGCTCGTCGGCCACGAGGGCCACGAAGAGGTCGAAGGCACCGCCGGTGAGGCCCCAGAGGTTACCCACTTGGTGGATGGCTTGGACGGCGTCGACAAGCTGCCGGATTTCCTCCACGATGAGAAACTCATCTGGTTGTCGCAAACCACGTTGTCGGTTGATGAAACCATTCAGATCGTCAATAAGCTGCGTGAGCGCTTTCCACACCTGGAGAATCCGCCATCAGATGATATCTGCTACGCTACTCAGAACCGTCAGGAATCGGTGAAGGCCATTGCCCCGAAGTGTGATCTCATGATCGTCGTCGGGTCCCAGAATTCCTCCAACTCAAAGCGTCTCGTCGAGGTCGCCCTAGAAGCAGGCTCTAAGGCCTCGCACCTCGTAGACTTCGCTTCGGAGATCGAAGAAGCTTGGCTGGAGGGCGTGAACACCGTCGGTGTGACGTGTGGCGCATCCGTGCCTGAACTGCTGGTCCGTGAGGTACTGGAATTCCTGGACGAGCGTGGCTACCACGACGTTGAGCAGGTGACGACCTCCACGGAGACCATCACATTCTCCTTGCCGCGCGATCTGCGTCCGGCACGCACCGCGCGTTAATCCTCGTCGTAGAGATTCTCTTCCAGCGGCTGGGAGGACCGCTGGGAGCGCTCCCGTGCGCGCCGCGCATTCTCTGCCGATTCAGCGGCGGCACGGCGGAATTCCTCCCGCTCATCTGCGTCGGGGGAGGCTTGTTTGCGCTGTTCGCGCTCCTCGGCCTGAATACGGCGGCGTTCTTCGCGGTCGCGCTCCCGGACTCGGCCGGAGCCTGTGGCTTCACGAGCAAGGAGCTCGGCTACGGAAAGACGCTCGGAGCGGTTTCGAAGGTCGGAAGCTGCGTCGGTGCGGCGCTTTTCCTGGGCTTCAGCCTCACGGCTCTTCGCTCGATTGTCGCTGCGCCACAGTCGCAGGACTGCGAGTAGTGCGCAGGCAATAACTGTGACAATGAGTACGGGGAAGTGCTGCAGCAGCGGGAATGCCGTGGTGAGAAGCGCGGTCTTAGAAAACGGCGACGCGCCTTCTGGCAAGGCTGACGTGGAACTGATGAAGCCACCGCCCACGGTTCCCAGCGCGTAGAGCAGGGGCAATGAAATTACCAGCATGTAGAGCCCGCGGGTTTCAACCAGCCAGGTGACGGCGAGCGATCCCAGTCCAAAAATCAGGGCGAACGGCAGACCCACGCTGCCAAGCACTCCTGAGACCGTCAAAGCCACGAGCGCTACGACGAGCCCGAGGAGAAGCGCTCGGGTAAGCGGCATCCCGCGGCGGGGAGGGCGGCGACGATTTTTGGCAACTGACACGCCCAGAGAGCTTACCGGGAATGTTGGCCAAACCGTTATTCATTCTGGGCGCGCCGCGGCCAAGAACCGACACGGCGCGGCTCCACGGGCAGACGGTCGACGCGGGCGGGGACGTCCAATTCTTTGAGCCGCCGTGCAGTGACCGAAACGCGCGAATCCAAACTAGCCAGGCTTGCGTTATAGGCCTCGACCGTGCGCTCCAGCCCGCGGCCCACTTTGTCGTAGTGCTCATTAAGAGTGTTGAGCCGGGTGTACAGCTCGCGGCCCAGACGCTGGACCTCGCGGGCTTTATCCGAGATCTCTTCGTGCTGCCAGCTCACCGCAACGGTACGCAAGAGCGCGAAAAGGGTGCTCGGGGTAGCGATGACGATGTTGCGCTCGAAGGCGAACTCGAGCAATTCAGCGTCGATAGACAAGGCCGCGTCCACGAAGGTGTCAGCGGGGACAAAGAGGATCACAAATTGTGGCGTGGGGGAGAAGGCCTCGATATAGTCCTTCGACGCCAGTGCCTGCACGTGGGAACGCATGAGGTGCGCATGGCGGCGTAGGAATCCAGCCCGCTCCTCCGGGTCTTCGGTCTCCATCGCATCGAGGTAGGCGCTGAGCGGTACCTTGGCGTCCACGATAATGCTGCGCCCGCCGGCCAAGTGAATGACCAGATCGGGGCGGACGAGCGAGCCATTGATGCGGGCGTTCACCTGAGAATCAAAATCCACGTGCTTGCGCATACCGCCGAGCTCGACGACGCGCTCGAGCTGCACCTCGCCCCAGCGTCCCCGAACATTCGGGGAACGCAGTGCGCCGACCAGCTTGTCCGCGCGATCAGACAGGCGTGTCGACGTGCGGGTCACCGCTTGTACTTGGCTGCTGAGTGCTGCGAGCGATGTCGCCCGATCCTCCTCGATTTCTTGGAGCTGGAGGCCCAAACGGTCCATGGCCTTCTCTAGAGGGGCGAGTTCTGCTTGGCGGCGTTGAGACTCTTGAAGTGCACGGTGTTCCTCTGATGGCTGGGCGGACTGTGCGGAATAGGCGCGGGCCAGCCAGCCCAGAGCAGCCCCGATGATGAGGCCGAGGAACAAGAGCACTACGGGAAGGGAAGACGTCATGCCTGTCATCATGGCACGCGCCCCGGACATGGAGGCTTAGCTCTTGTCTTTTGATTGCAAAATCTGTTCGAGAGCGCCAATCGCTCGCTTGATTCCCGCGCGGGCACCGCTATCTCGTTCGCTGAAGTCTGCGTCAACGTCGACATCGATCTTTTGGTCCAACGGGCTTGTGCCGTCGTGGGCTACATCTTCCGCAGCGCCTTCGGGTGCGGCGTGGTCCGGGATGGACAGCCATTGTTCGCGCTTCCGGTCGCCCTGCTGCTGTGTGTAGCGCCCGATGAGGAAGCCGGCGACCGTTGAGAATTCCAAGTCTTCGGCGGTCCTTTCGCCGGACTGGAGCATCATCATGTCTTGGAAGTAGCGGTAGACCACCGCGATGGTCGCCGCCGCCGGAACGGCGAGGAAGCCGCCGACGAGGCCGAAGAGCGCGGAACCTACAGTCACAGAGATCAACACGATGACCGGGTGCAGGTTCATGGCCTTCGATTGCAGCCACGGGGAGAGCACGTTGCCCTCAAGCTGCTGAACTAAAAGGACCAAGCCAAGAACGAGCAGTGCTTTGGTAAAGCCCAAGGAGACCAGCGCGATGGTCACGGATAGCGCACCAGCCACAATCGCGCCCACGAAGGGGATAAAGCCGGCGATGAAGGTGATGATGGCCAGCGCCATGGCCAAAGGCACCCCGATGAGGGCGAGGCCGAGGCCGATAAAGATGGCGTCGACAAGCGAGACCACCGCCTGCGCCCGGACGAAACCGCCTAGCGTGGTCCACACACGGGTGAGCAACTCGGTGAGGTGCCAGCCGGTCCGGCGGCCCGTGGCCTGGCGCAACCAGGGGAGGAAGTTGTGGCCATCTTTAAGGAAGAAGAAGGTCAGCACCACGATGATGAAGAGCGTGACCACGATGGAGGTCGCCGTGCCAATTCCTGTGAACACGGAACCCGCAATTGAGCCGGCCTGGCGCTGCAGCCACAGGGCGATCTCATCGATGTATTGGCCGATCTCATCCGGATCGAGGTTGAGCGGTGGACCCTGTGCCCATAGCTGCAGGCGCTGAATGCCTTCCGCAGTTTGCAGGTACAGCGTTTGGGATTGCCGTGCAAAGTCCGGAGCAATGAACATGAAAAGCGAGCCCACCGCAGTAAAAGACACGAGGATGGTCACTGCCGCAGCCAGGGCCGACGGCAACCCCTTGCGCCGCATGGCGCTCGCAACAGGGGCAAGCACGGTGCAGATGATGAGCGCAATGAGAACCGGCAAAATGCCACGCCAGAAGTTGCCCAGCATGCGGAACGAGGCATAGAGGAATAGCCCAATAATGGTCAGGCGCAGTGCCCACAGCGATGCGGACTTGATGACCTCGCCGACCACCACGGAGCGATCCACTTGGTTGCCTGGCGGGTGCGGCGAGACTGCGTTCAGTGAAGCAGCATCGACGGAGTCATCGAAACGCCCGCCGAGCGCTGCCTCAGCGGCGGCGAACTCAGAGGAAGAGGCGTTGGGGGATGGCTGATCAGAACTCACCCCACCATCTTGCCTTAAAAGATCCGGGGTGCGTTAGGATTGGCCCCGTGAGTCTTACACTTGGAATCGTCGGCCTGCCCAATGTGGGCAAGTCCACTTTGTTTAATGCCCTGACCCGTTCCGACATCTTGGCGGCGAATTACCCGTTTGCCACCATCGAGCCCAATGTCGGACTAGTGGAGCTTCCCGATTCCCGCCTGAACCGCCTCGCGGAAATCTTCAGCTCCGAACGTATCCTTCCGGCCACCGTGTCCTTCGTGGATATCGCCGGGATTGTGGAAGGCGCTTCCAAGGGTGAAGGCATGGGTAACGCCTTCCTCGCCAATATTCGTGAAGCTGATGCCATTTGCCAGGTAGTGCGTGCCTTCGCTGATGAGAACGTCATCCACGTCGACGGCGAGGTCAACCCGGCACACGATATTTCGGTCATCAACACCGAGCTCATCCTCGCGGACCTCCAGACCATCGAGAAGGCCCTGCCGCGCTTGGAAAAGGAAGCGCGCAAGAACAAGGATCTGGCAGAAACCGTTGAAGAGACCAAGAAGACCCAGGCCATCTTGGAGGATGACCGCACCCTCTTCGCTGCTTCCAAGAGCAACGAGATCGACCTGTCTCTCCTGCGCGAGCTGCACCTCATGACCGCGAAGCCCTTCCTCTATGTCTTCAACTCGGACGAGGCTGTCCTCACCGATGAGGCCAAGAAGGAGGAGCTGCGCCAGCTCGTAGCCCCGGCGGAGTGCGTCTTCCTCGATGCCCAGACTGAAACCGAGCTCCTTGAGCTCGACGAGGCAGAGGCTCTGGAATTGCTGGAGTCTGTCGGCCAGGAAGAGCCAGGCTTGGCGACGTTGGCCAAGGCCGGCTTCGCCACCCTCGGCCTGCAGACCTACCTGACCGCTGGCCCGAAGGAAGCCCGCGCATGGACCATCAGGCAGGGGTCCGCGGCACCGCAGGCCGCGGGTGTCATTCACACCGACTTCGAGAAGAAGTTCATCAAGGCAGAAATCGTCTCCTTCGACGACCTTGATGCTGCTGGCTCCATGGCGGAAGCCCGTAACGCCGGCAAGGTGCGCCAGGAGGGTAAGGAATACATCATGCAGGATGGCGACGTCTGCGATTTCAAGATCGGCGGCTAGCTCGTGCGCTCATAGCGCGTAGGCTGTGGGCATGAGTATCGCCCACATCCTAGACCGAGCAGCACATGCCACGCAGTGGCAAGAAGCCCTGTACAAGGACCTTCACCAGCATCCTGAGCTCAGCATGGAGGAGGAGCGCACCCGCGGCGTCATCGCGGGCAAGCTCCGGGAGTTTCCAGGGGTTGAAGTGCTTGAACTCGGCGGGGGAGTCGTCGGCATCCTCCGCAACGGTGAGGGTTCGACCGTTTTAGAACGCGCTGACTTCGACGGCCTGCCCGTCACTGAAGACACTGGCTTGGACTACTCGGCCACGGGCGAGGTTATGCACGCCTGTGGCCACGACACCCACGTGACCGCCTTGCTTGGTGCCACGGAAGCGATGGCGAAGGCCACTGACGCGTGGTCCGGTACTTTCATCGCGCTCTTTCAACCGGGCGAGGAAACCGCGGAGGGTGCACAATCCATGGTGGACGCGGGACTTACCGGCAAAGTCCCCACGCCTGACGTGGCCTTTGGCCAGCACATCTTTATTGATAAAAACGCCCCGGCCGGCACCGTACTGATTGCGCCCGGCCCGGTCTTGTCGACAGCGACCTCACTCACGGTCACCGTTTATGGCCACGGTTCCCATGGTTCGATGCCACACCTCAGCGTCGATCCAGTCGTCTTGGCCAGCTCCATAGTGTTGCGGCTGCAGACCGTCGTGTCCCGCGAAGTCGATCCTCACCAGTTCGCCGTACTGACCGTCGGCGCGCTGCAAGCGGGGTCGAAGGCCAATATCATCCCGGATTCGGCCACCCTGCGCATCAATGTCCGCGCCTATAGCGAGGAGATTCGAGAGCAAATCGTTGAGGCCATCCACCGGATCGTCAACGCCGAGTGCCAGGCAGCGATATCCCCACGTGAGCCGGAGATCACCGAAAGCGATAATTACCCGCTCACTGTCAACGATGAGGAAGTCACGAACAAGGTGCGCGCGCAGCTTGTCGACGTCCTCGGAAGCGACAACGTCCTCGACATGGAACCGTGGACCGCATCGGAGGATTTCTCGAGGATCCCCGATGCCTTTGGTACTCCGTATTGCTTCTGGGGTTTTGGCGGGCGTACTGATGGCGCGTCCATTCCTAACCACAACCCGCGTTTTGCTCCGGAGTTGCAGCCGACGCTCAGCACCGCGACGCAGGCGCTCATCGCCGCGGCCTACGCCTACCTGGGAAATTAATCTTCCATCGCCGATTGGAGCACGGAGAGCACCGTGCGCCGTGCCGCGGAATCATCGAGGTGGGAATCCACCAGCGTCACGAGTGCTTCAAGCACCAGCAGAAAAGCAACGCGCGAGGCATCCTGCAGCTCTGCACGAAATGTCCCATCCGGGGAGGGGATGACCAGCGTGTAGGAGGCGAGCTCCGCCAAGGGCGAGGAGGTAAACGAGGTCAGCGCGATGAGCTTCGCGCCCGCCTCGAAGGCTGCGGTCGCGGCTTTGAGCGTGAGCGTGGTCGACCCTGAACCGGAAACGACGAGGCACACGCACTCTGCGTCTAGTTGCGTCGCCGCGATGTGCTGGCCCATGGCCTCCGCCACGAACTCGGCTGGGCGCCCGATGCTTGTGAGGCGCAGCGCCATGGTCTGCGCCAAGGGAGCAGAGAGGCCATTGCCCACGAGGAGAACACGCTTGGCCTGCGCTACTGCCTCTACTGTCGCGGCTAGCTCATCCTCGTTGAGCAGGGAAGTAAGCCCATGCAGGTAGTTGCTGAAGGAGGCAATCTCGGTACTCATGCGGCCGACGTGGGTGGAATCGGCACCCGCCGGCGGGGTGGGGCGCTGCGCAATCTCCTGCGTGAGCGCCACACGCAACTGCTGGTACCCGTCGTAGCCCAGCGCTTTCGCGGTGCGGATGACGGAGGTACGGGACGTGCCTACCTTGGCCGCCAGCTGGTCCGCAGTGGCGTGCAGGACGAAGTCCATGTCTTCGAGGATTGCCTGGGCCACGCGTTGTTCGATGGGCTGCAGGCTCGGCATGCGCGTGGTGATGTGCGCGGAGAGTGGGGCGGAATCAGTCATAGGGGTATCTATCAGGTGAATTTGGCGGCCACGATGCGGCGGCGGATAGCGCCGGAGATGGCGTCGATGGACATGGTGATGACGATGACCACGATGAGCAGGACGCCGACGACGTCCCACTGGCGGTACTGCGTATAGCCGGTGAGCATGTCACCGATGCCTCCCACGCCGATGAGGCCGAGGACCGCGGAGGTACGCACGTTGATCTCAAAACGGTAGAGCGCGAGCGAAGCCAGCTCCGGTTGGACAATGGGCCAGGTTCCCCAGCGCACCATTTCTGCCAGGCTGCCGCCGGCTGCCTTGACCGCGTCGGCCGGGCCAGTCGGTGCGGTTTCAATGGCCTCATAGGTCCACTTCGCGTGCGTGCCGATGCCGCCGATGGCCAGAGCTAGCGCGCCCGTAAACGGGGTTAACCCGGTGACGGTGAGGATAATGATGGCGATGATGATCTCCGGTACCGCGCGGATGATGGCAAACAGCGCGCGCAGTGGTAGGCATACCCACCCCGGGGAGACCGTATTGGCAGCTAGGACACCGAGGATGGTGGAGAGGAACACGCCGAGCAGCGCACCGATCCAGGCCATCGCCACGGAGCGCCAGGTCTGCAGGAGGGCCTCACCCAGCTTGGACCAGTCCGGGTTGGAGAACATGAGCACGAGGTAGTGCCAGATGTTCGAGGGCAAATCTTTAAGAGCCGTCAGATCAACGCGAATGTAGCCAAAGGACAGCGCCAAGATCATAAGGATTCCGGCCCACGCAGCGAAGACTCCCCAGCTGCGGGAGCGGGAGGGAAGTACATGTGCAGTGCTCATCGCAGCCTCTTTCGCAGGTTGACGGACACGATCTCCAGGGCGATGACCACGACGAGCAGCTCGAGCACGATGGCGGAGAGTGCGTCATAGCGGTAGAAGCCGCGGACTTCGTCGATCAGCAGGCCAATGCCACCAGCGCCCACGAGGCCGAGGACCGCGGAGATGCGGACGTTGAGCTCGAGGGAGTAGATCACCTGGCTGGCAAAGACCGGCCAGGTCTGCGGCAGGGCAGTAACCCGGTTGATCTGGGTTTGCGTGCCGCCGGCGGCGCGGCCGGCCTCCATATAAGAATCATCTGCGGAGTCGATGGCTTCGGAGACGAGCTTGACCACGATGCCGACGTCGAAGAGCACCAGCGTGATGATGCCGGGCAGGGCACCGACGCCGAGCATGGCCACGAGGATGGTGGCGTAGACCAAGTCGGGCACCGCGCGGACAACGTTGACGATGCCGCGCACTAGCGAGCGCCACGGTGTCGATGGGTTGGTGGGCCGCGCCGCCCACAGGGATAGGGGCAGAGCGATGACCGCGGAGATGGCGGCACCGACGACGGCCATGGCGAGGGTTTCAAGCATCGGCTCCCACGTGCGCGGGAGGATGGACCAGTCGGGGCTGAACATCAGGGCCAAGCGGTCGGCGCCGTTGCGCCAGTTGCGAGCGATCTGCCCAAAGTCGATCTCGATTCCGCCCCAGGCGGGGACGCAGGTGGCGATGGTGAGCGCGAGAAAAGCAGCCAGCCCGCCAAGGATGCCGGGCCAGTTGCGCTGCCGTGGGGGAAGTACCGCCGTCATGCCCGGCTCTCCTGACTTCCCAGCTGGTCTTCCTCGCGGATGCGGCGGCCGTAGATGGCTTCGAAATCCTCCACGGTGGAGCCCGCGGCGGGCCCATCGAAAACTATCTTGCCGTGGCGAATGCCGATGATGCGCGAGGCGTAGTCTTGCGCCAGATCCACCAGGTGCAAGTTCACCAGGGTGGTCAGGTCCCGCTCGGTATTGATGCGGCGTAGATCCTTCATCACGGAGTGGGCAGTGGGCGGGTCTAGGGAGGCGACGGGTTCATCGGCCAGCATGATCGCCGGCTTCTGGGACAGGGCGCGGGCGATGGCCACGCGCTGCTTCTGGCCGCCCGACAAGGCGCCGGCCTTATTCCACGCCTTGTCGAGGATCCCTACGGAGTCGAGGGCTTCGGCGATGATTGCTTTGTCCTCGGCGGTAGAGATTCCCAACAGGGTGCGCCAGCTGGGATTGTGAGAAAAGCGCCCGACGAGGACATTGGAGAAGACGCTCGCGCGGTCCGCCAGGTTGAACTCCTGGAAGATCATGCCGATGCGGCCGCGCAGCTTCCGCAGCTGCGCTCCCTTCGCCGCAGAAATCTCGTGGTCGCCGACGAAAATCTTGCCGGATGTCGGTTGCACGAGGCCGTTGATGCTGCGGATGAACGTGGATTTGCCAGAGCCGGACAGGCCGACGATGGCGACGAATTCGCCGGGAGCGATGTCCACGGAGACATCGTCAAGCGCCAGCGTTCCGTTGGGGTAGCGCACCGAGACATTCTCGAAGCGGATTCCCCACGCTTTCTCCTCCATCATGGGTGAAGCCTTTCTGAGTAGGGGCGTCAGGCTACTGGGCGAAGCGCTCGTTGACCTTGCGCGCCATATCGATGGATTCCTGCTTGGCGGGAACCCAGTCGGTGATGTCGAAGATGGCGGACATGGTGTCCGGGTCAACCTCGGAGAAGCCGTCCATGAGGTCGGTGATCTGGCCGCGCAGATCCTCCGGCACCTCATCAGAAATCACGACGCCACCGTTGGGGTACATGTCGGTGTAGCCGAAGACCACGAGCTTCTCGGCCAGATCTGGGGCCTCCGATGCGTCGATGGTGGAGCGCGCATCCCAGAAGCTGAAGCCCACCTCGGCATCGCCGTTGTAGACCGCCATGATGGAGGCATCGTTGGAGGTCACTGGCACCTTCTTGAGGCTGTCGACGTCGATGCCCTGGGATTCCATGGCCATGACCGGCAGCTGGTATCCGGCGGGGGAGGTAGCACCCAGCATGGCGACGGTGGTCTCCCCATCGATCTTCTTGAGCGCCTCGAGGCCCTTCGGACCCTGGCCCTTGTTCTCCTCCGGGGTGGCGGTGCCGTTGCAGTACAGGTAGTCGGCACCGCTGGCAGCATAGGTGGAGGCCACCGGCTCGTCCTCGCAGTACTTGTCGGGGTTGTTGGTGACGAACTGGCCGGCGTAGGAATCCGCGCCGAAGCGCTCGTCCTGCAGCACGGCGTGAGCGCCGTACATGTCTTCGGCGGAGGCCAGCTGCGCGGCGGAGGCGATGGCGATATCTGCTTGGCCGGAGCCGATGGCCTCGACGGCGGCCTGGTAGTCCTTGGTCACGACCCCCTCGACCTCGATGCCGAGCTCCTCAGAGAGGTAGTCAGTCAGCGGCTTTGCGGTGGTGACGAGATCGTTGACCTTCTCGTTCGGGATGAGTGCGAGGGTGAGCTTGTCGGGGGAGTTCGAGCCATCGGTTGAGGAGGAGTCAGAGGAGCAGGCGGTCAAGGAGAGCGACAGTGCAAGGGCGGAGGCAGCGAGGGCGGAGAAACGGCGCATGAGAATGTCTTTCTGTGTCGAGGGGTGGAGTGCTAGAAGGCGGAAGATAGTTCAGAAAAGATGTCGGTGACGCGCTGAGCGCGCCACGTGGGGTTGGCGTCTGCGGGGGTGGCGAACGGTGTTTCCAATAGAACGGTGCGCCCGCCACGGGCAGCCACGGGAGCGAGATCGAAATCCCAGATATCGCCGAAAGCGATGATGGGGCTATCGGGGAAATCAGATTCGAGGATTCGAGTCAAGCCGTCGGGCTTGCCCACCCTCGTGTAGATGGCGTCGAAGGAGTTGCTCAGCCCCAAAACCTTAAGCGCCTCTGCGAGGCCAGTTTCGGGGGAGTTGGTGGCGAGAACCACGCGGCCGGGATACGAGCCTAGAAACTCGGCGAGGCCTTCGGGCGCTGTGATTCCGGTGTCCGCAAGGTTTAGTCGGGAGGCCATGTAGGCCTGTTGGCAGGAGTCCTCCGGGGCATCGCAATCCGTGGCGAGGCTGCGGACGAGGTCGTAGCCGTCGCGATAGTGCACTAGGGAGGCGTCGTTCGTTGAGAGCATATGCTCGGCGGTGTGGGGGATGGAGTGGTTTCCGGTTGCCTCCCCGATGTGGCGAGCATAGGCCAGCACGGGCCCGTGGCCCAGGCTAACGGTGCCATCGAAATCGAAGAGGAGAACTGGGGGAGATATGTCTTTGGACATGAAGTACAAACTAACGACGGTTTATGTACTTTACGACCACACGCGGTAAACAATGCGTGAACAGTACGTACACACTTGCCTTTGGTACCCTGACTCACGGTAAATAGAAATTTTCCTCAGCGAGGGACATATAGAAAGACGCACATGTCTCTTCCAACCGAGCAACTGCTGCTCGAACGCTTCATGAAGCTCTCCATCGCCACCGCAGTGGCCACGATCGCGCTCAAAGTCGTCGCTGCTGCGGCGACGGGATCGGTGGGCTTTCTTTCCGACGCCCTCGAATCCGGCGTGAACCTCGTAGCCGCCGTCGTGGGGTTTGTGGCTATCAAAATTGCGGCGAAGCCGGCAGATGCAAACCACCAGTTCGGCCACGGCAAGGCCGAGTATGTTTCCGCGTTGGTAGAGGGCGCGATGATTTTCGTGGCCGCCGCGATGATCATCTACACGGCCATCCGCCGATTTCTGGCTCCGCAGCCGCTGGAGCAACCTGGGCTCGGCCTCTTACTGTCACTCATCGCCTCCTTGCTGAACTTGGGCGTGGGCCTCCTGCTCGTGCGCGCAGGCAAGCAACACCGCTCAGCTACCTTGCAGGCGGACGGAAAGCACTTGCTTACCGACGTCTGGACGTCCGTCGGCGTCCTCCTCGGCATTGGTGCGGTCGCACTGACTGGCTGGCTGTGGTTGGATCCCGTCATTGCGCTGGCAGTGGGCATTAACATCTTGTGGACTGGGTATAAGCTGCTCAAGGAATCCTTGAGCTCCCTGTTGTCGGAGTCCCTGCCCAAAGAGGAACACGCCAAGTTGGATGCTTTGCTCAATGAGCTGGAGGGCCGTCACGATGTTTCCTTCACCTCACGCCGCACGGTCGCGGCAGGGCGCCAGCGCCTTGTTTACCTCACCATGGATGTTCCCGGCGAGTGGACGGTGCTGCACTCGCACACAATCGCCGACCGCATCGAAGACGCCATCGATGAGCTTTTTCCCGGCGCCGAGGTCTTCATTCACGTCGAGCCCGAAGGAACGGTTCATCGCCGCATCCTACGGATGCCGTAAGCTGGCTACACCGCGCCCGCCTTCCATGACCCACGGCCAACTGAGGCCATTTCGAGTGAGGACGTTTGCTCGGATCTCATCGGGCACGATCCAATCCTTGTTGGCATAGCCCAGCAGGTATTCGTCGAAGGCGGGGAGTTCGAGCCGGATTTTTAAGGCACCGTCGATTTCGCTCGCGGTGACATCCTCCTGCCAGCCCGCCATCCACAGTGTCTGCCCGTCATGGCTAACGGTCGTGGCCTCCGTGCTCGCAAGAGCCTTGGCAGCCTGGGATTTGCTGAGCTTGGACCATGTTTGGAGGTCGGCTACGGATACGGGGCCGTGGCCTTCGACATAGCGCTGGGCTAGCTCTGAGAGTGGCTTCTCTGGCTTGCGCTGGACGCTAGGCAGCGCGTCGACATGGAGGAAGGTCTCTTGGTTGCCAGCTTTTGGGCCCTGTACCAAGTCACCGGCACCGCCGAATGCGCGGAGTAGGTGGGAGCCCCTGCCTTCTGTGGGGTTCACTCCAGCCTCAGCGAAAATCTCGTAGACTTCCGTGCGAGTGAGAGGCTCGGTGGCTGCGCCATGTAGTGCTTCCGAAGCTGCTGCCACCATGTCTTCGCTGAGCCCCAAGCTCGGTCGCCGAGATTTCTGGCTGGAGGCCACGCGCGGATAGAGCAAGCGGGACATCCAGCGGACGTCGGCGGCCGGCATGAAGTGCAGCGTGCCGCGCTGTGGCCAACAGCGCACCACGCGATAGTGTCCAACTTCACCGAGCACCTCTTGATCAGTGCAGCCGGCGCGAAGGGCAAGTGCTGTGATGCCGGCATCGTAGGTCTGACCCTGCAGAGCGAGGAGATGCTCAGCGACGTCCAGCGCCGAGGCGAGCTGTGATCTCGCGGCCGATGGGGCGAGACCTTGAGCAATGAGCCGGCGTGCTAGAAGTTCGTCGCGGTTAAGTTCCTTCATGGCTGTCTACATTAGAGCCGGAAGGTCTTCATCAGCTGCATGCCCGTCGATACCAGCTGGCGGAAGCGCTCCGGTGAGACGTACTCCGACGGCGCAAGTGGGTGCAGGCGCTGCTCGGCCACGGTGCGCTCGTTGGCCCACAGGCGCATGCCGGTAATGCCGTGGCGGTGGTTCAGGCCAGATTCCTTGACGCCTCCACCTGGCGCGGCGATAGAACCGTAGGCGGCGGCGAAGCCTTCGTTGATGTTGACCATGCCGGCCTCTAGCTGGGAGGCAACCTTCCACGCGCGGCGGGAGTTTCCGGACCACACTGAGGCAGAAAGACCGTAGGTGGTGTCATTGGCGCGCTGGATGGCTTCGGCATCGGAGCTCACCGGGTATACCGCCAACACTGGGCCGAAAGTCTCGGTGGCATAGAGATCCATCTCTGGGGTCACGCCGGTGAGCACGGTGGGCTCATAGAAGAAGGGCCCAAGATCCGGCCGAGCCTTTCCGCCATAAACCACGGTGGCGCCCTTGGAAACGGCGTCCTCGACGTGGGCGACCACGGCATCGAGCTGGCGCTGCGAGGTCAGTGAGCCGATGGTGGCAGCATCGGAGAATGCCGCCCCGAGCACTTGCTGGTCCAGAGCGTTCTTGAGTTCTGCGAGGAACTCCTCAAAGACGCTCTCGTGGACATAGGCGCGCTCGGCGGACATGCACAGCTGCCCGGAGGAGGAGAAGGCGGTGCGTACCGCACCTTGGGCGGTGGGTTTAAGGGGGGCGTCGTCAAGCACGAGCATCGGGTTCTTGCCGCCCAACTCCAACATGGTGGGGATGAGGCGCCCCGCGGCCCGGGTGGCAATCGACTTGCCAGCCTGGGTGGAACCGGTAAAGGAGAGGCCATCCACCAGCGGAACCAGGGCGTCACCCACCTCGGCACCCCGGCCGGGAACCAGCTGCCAGGCGGCCTCCGGAAGGCCCGCCTCAATGGCGAGGCGCCGAAGCAGAATTGCCGTCAACGTGGTCTGGGAGTCCGGCTTGTGCACCACGGCATTGCCGGCGGAGAGCGCTGCCAGAACATCGCCCACACCCAGGGACAGTGGGTAGTTCCACGGGGAGATGAGCCCCACCACGCCCAGCGGGTAATGCTGCGTGCGTGTCTTGGTCAGTACGGGAAGCGCGCCGGGGTGGCGGTCGTTTCCGAAAGCTTTGCAGATGTTGACGGCATAGAAGCGCGCGCAGTTATACAAATCCATCAGCTCGTCATAAGCATGGGAGCGGGATTTGCCATTCTCGGTCTGGATGAGGTCGAGGATGAGCTCCTCGTTCTCGTGGACGAGGTCGTGCAGGCGCAGCAGGATGGCGGCGCGGTCGCCTTGGCCAACGCCGGCGCGCGCATAGGTGACTGCCTTCTCGACGTCCCCGGCGGTGGCGACGGGGAAGCTAAAGAGCTCGTCACCGCTAAACGGCGCGTGGGCCTGGTGCTGCTCACCCGTGCCGCAGACATCGCGGGCGGGGTCCGTATCCAAGAAATTGTGCACTCGCTGGGGCAGGCGTGTCTGAGTGAAGGTTTTCATGCGGTCTATTGTCCCAAAAATATGGGACGCCGCTATGAGTTTTTCGAGATTTGTCTCACAAACTAAACTAGTTGTGGTTAGGATGACGCTATGCCAATCCTCGCGACCACTCCACAGGCCCAGGTGCGTTCGGCCGTTGAGCCGCTCGTCAGGTCTGGTGAAAGCCCAGCGCCCGTCGGCGTTATCGACCTCGATGCATTCGACTACAACGCTGTACAGATGCCGACCCGCTCCGGGGGACTGCCCATCCGCGTGGCCTCGAAGTCAATACGCAGCGTGGCGGCACTACGCCGTGCCCTCGAGCATGAGGGCTACCGAGGCATCCTCGCGTATTCCGTTCCGGAGGCGCTGCATCTGGTCGGGGAGGGTTTCCGCGACATCGTGGTGGCCTACCCGAGTGTTAATCGGAAGGCCCTGCGTGAGCTCGCCGCAGATGACACGGCGCGCGAGTCCATCACCGTCATGGTGGATAGCGTGGAGCTGTTGAGCCTGCTCGAGGGTTCTGTACGCGTGGCCATCGATATTGACTGCACGCTCCACTTGCCGGGCGCGGTCATCGGCCCGCGGCGCTCGCCCGTGCGCACTCCGGAACAGGTCTCAGCGCTGGCGCGTGAAGTCGTTCGGCGCGGGCACAGGCTTGTGGGGCTCATGGCTTATGAAGGGCAGGTGGCGTCCGTAGCGGATGGCCTGCCGGGGCCGGTGGGAGCGGTCAAGCGTTGGTTGCGTTCAAAGTCCATGGCGGACCTCGCCCCGCGGCGCCGAGCCTGCGTGGCGGCCGCGCGGGAGGTAGCGGACATCGAATTCGTCAACGGCGGTGGCACGGGCAGCCTCCAAGAATCCGCGGCCGAGGGAACCTTGACCGAGCTGGCCGCAGGCTCTGGTTTCTATACGCCAGCGATCTTCGATGATTTCACTGGCATTAACCACAAGGCGGCCGCGTTCTTCGTCTGCCAAGTATCCCGTGTGCCCGCGCCGGGCTGGGCCACGGTCAACTCCGGCGGCTGGATCGCCTCGGGCCCTCCCGCGAAGGATCGCGTTCCGGTTCCGGTGTGGCCAGCAGGGCTGAGCTACTCCAGCACGGAGGGCGCCGGTGAGGTGCAGACCCCGCTGCGCGGGGCTGACTTAGAAGTCGAGGACCTGGTGTGGTTCCGCCACGCCAAAGCCGGCGAAATGACAGAAAACGTCGACCGCCTCCTCGCCGTCGGGCACGACGGCGTTGATGTATGGGACACCTATAGAGGACAAGGATGGACACTCCGATGACAACCACATTTAGCAATTGGGCAGGATCGGTCACCACGAAACCGCAGGAGTTTGTACAGCCCTCCCGCATAGACGAGATCCCCGGAATCATTAGCCGCGCCCGCAGCGTGCGTGCGGTGGGTGCCGGCCACTCTTTCACGCCTATCGCGGCGGGGGAGGAGACGATGCTCAACCTCGACCACGTGAGTGGGCTGGTGAGCGTCGATAAGCAGCGCAAGCGCGTTCGTTTCCTCGCGGGCACCCGCCTGCGGGACGTGCCTAAACTGCTGCGCCCATTCGGGCTTGCCCTGGCCAATCAGGGAGATGTGGACCCGCAGTCGCTAGCGGGTGCGATTTCGACCTCGACCCACGGCACCGGCATCAATTACACGGGCTTTGCAGGCACGGTCACGGGGCTGACGCTTATCGACGCCGACGGCAACGTCCGCACCTATTCCATCGACGAGGATCCAGAACTACTTCGCCTCGTGGTGGTCAGCGTGGGCGCGCTCGGCGTGGTCGTCGAAGTCGAAATGCAGTGTGTGGATGCCTTCGACCTGCTGGCAGAGGAGTCCGGCATTGCCTTCGATGAGTTGATGGACAACTGGGAGGAGCTCTCCCGCAGCGTCGACCACTTCGAGTCCTATTGGTTCCCGCATACCGACCGCGCGATGGTCAAGGCCAACACGCGCCTCGAACCGAATGGGGAGCGCCGCTCACGGCTCAAAGCACTTATCGACGACGAGCTCATTGGCAACGGCGCCTTTGCCGCCGCCTTGGCGTTGGGGCGCCTGATTCCGGGAACGATTCCGACCCTTAATAAGTTCGCCACCTCGGTGATTTCCAATAACCGTTACCGCGCCGCCGCCCATGACGTGTTTGTCAGCCCGCGCCGGGTGCGCTTCCACGAGATGGAGTACGCGGTGCCGCTTGCCGACGGCCCCGCCACCGTCCGCGAAATCCGTCGCTTCATCGACGAGCAGGATTGGCGCATCGGATTTCCGATGGAGCTGCGCACGACGGCCGCGGATGACGTTGCTCTCTCGACGGCATCGGGCCGTGAGTCGATGTACATTGCATTCCACATTCCGCGTGCGTTGAATCCGCAGGACTACATGCCGAAGCTGGAACCCATTTTCCGCGCGGCCGGTGGCCGTCCGCACTGGGGTAAGATGAATTCCTTGTCCCGAAAGGACTTTGCTCAACTTTATACAAGATTTGATGAGTTCTGCGAGCTGCGTGAAAAGATGGATCCGGAGTGGAAGTTTGGTTCATCCTACCTGCGGAAACTGTTCGGGTAGGGGCGTCGTCAAGCGCAGTGCAACCCGGGGATTGGATTCGAAAGTATCTCTGATCTTTGGTAGCGTGTGGAAGTCTTAATTCCATAACGCTATCGAAGAAGGTGTCTCAAACGTCCTCTGAATCCCAGTCCCTCATTACGCCGACATTCGTGTTTGCGTGGTTGGTAAATTTCGCCCAGTTCACGGTCTTCTATCTGCTTGTGACCATCATGGCGCTCTATGCCGTGGAGCAGTTTCAGGCTTCGGATACGGCGGGCGGGTTTGCGTCCAGTGCCTTTGTGGTGGGGGCGACAATTGCTCGTCTCTTCTCCGGTTACATCGTTGACGCGGCTGGGCGAAAACGCTCGTTGGTGGCCTCGCTTATTGTGGTGGCTGTAGCCATGGCGCTGTACATGCCAGCGCACTCGTTGCCGATGCTTTTTGCCGTCCGTATTTTGCACGGCTTCGGTTATGCGGTGGCCTCGACTGCTGTGATGGCAGTGGCGCAATCGGTGATTCCGGACCACCGTCGTGCCGAGGGGACCGGCTACTTCGCCTTGGGGACGACCCTAGCCACTGCCTTTGGTCCAGCGGCTGGTTTGGCGATTGTCCACCAAGCTGGCTATAACACCGTGTTTATGGTGGCGCTGACGCTTACGGTAGTGGCCTTGGGGTTGGGACTCGTCGTCAAGGCACCGGCGCAGGAGCGTCGAAGCGTCTCCTTTTCCTTGGGAAATATCGTGCACCCAGCGGTGGCGCCTTTTGGCGTCTTTATCCTTTTGGTTGGCGTCGCGTACACGGGCATCATTACGTTTCTTAACGGCTACTCCTCCCATGCAGGCTTGGAGAAGGGCGCTAGCTACTTCTTCCTGGCCTATGCGGTGGTGAGCCTCATTCTGCGCTTTGTGCTGGGCAAGCTGCAAGATCGTCGCGGTGACAACATCATCATCTATTCCTCGCTCGTCTTCTTTATTGCTGGCTTGGTAGTCCTTGCTCTGGCTGCAGCTGATTGGCAGATCATTGCTGCGGGTGCCTTGGTGGGCTTTGGTTACGGCTCAATTCTTCCGGCGGGCCAGGCTATCGCCGTGCGCCTGGTGCCGATGCACGAAATGGGTGCGGGGATCTCGACCTTCTTCTTGCTGCTAGACCTAGGTATTGGCTTTGGTCCGATTCTGCTGGGGCAGATCATCTCCGCGGCGGGTTACTCCGTCATGTACTGGATGTTGGCTGCCTTGATGCTGGTGGCCTCGGTGGTCTACTTCTTCGTTCACGGGCGCAAGGACATCGCGCGCGGTGATGTGCGGTACGAATAAATTACTCACTGGCGTCGCGCTTTCCGACGCCCAGTAGATCCCCATGCCCCACGTGCTACCAACAACGCGCGTGGGGCATTATTCGTTTTGTGCCAGTCACCGCTACTGATTAAGGATCGAACGGCCTAGCTAACCCGTGGTGGCTACCCCCGTTTGTAGTAACGACTTGACGTGAATTTACTACTGGCTATAGCCATGTGCGGTGAGGGTTGGTAGAAACATGAGTTAGAACATTTCTTCTAACTCATGTTTCTCGGG
>NZ_KV812510.1:0-295 GCF_001813425.1 Corynebacterium sp. HMSC056E09 | reverse complement strand
AGGTAGGTAATATCCGACATCCACACCCGGTTGAGCTCACCAGTATCAAACATGCGCTTGACCAGGTCAGGAAGAGTTGACTTACGCTTGGATTGAATCGTTGTCACCGGGACAAAGGCACGCGGTGAAATCCCTTCAATGCCCATCATGCGCATCCGCTTCGCCACAGTCTTACGGTTAAGCGAAATGTGGTAGCGCTCGGTAAGTTCTGCGGTGATCCGAGGAGCACCATAAACCTCATCGGAGTCTTTCCAAATCTGATGAATCTTTCGGTCAACATCATCGTAAAATGCTG
>NZ_KV812509.1:0-908 GCF_001813425.1 Corynebacterium sp. HMSC056E09 | reverse complement strand
GTGGACTCACCCGGCTTACCCGGAGTGGTCGACTCGCCAGGCTTGCCCGGAGTGGTGGACTCACCCGGGTTGTTCGGAGTGGTCTCCTCGCCCGGCTTAGACGGGGTCGTGGACTCGCAAGTCTCGTCGCCCGGCTGCTCCGGCGTGGTTGGACTCAGACGGCTCATCCTTAGAGGTCACAGTCTGAGCCTTATCATTGATGTCCTCGTGCTTAGCAATGTCGTTCGGGTTCTCCGGATCAGTACCCGGAGTCTCCTCGCCCTTGTCGTTGACCTCAACCGAAGTCAACTCCTCGAAAGCAACCGCAGCCTCAACCGGCTCCTTCACAGACTCATCAACAGTGATCGTAACGACAACCTCACCGTTAGCAGACTCCGGAGTAAAGGTCTTCTCACCCTCACCCAGAACGGTCTTGCCGTCCTCCTTGGAAATCAGCTCAGCAAACAGGGTGTATTCCTTACCCGGAACCAGGTTCTCATAGGTAACACGGTCATTGACCTGCGCACCAGCAACAACCTCGGTTGCACCGTTAGCAAAGTCAGCATTCGTCGAAATCTTCGGCTTACCAGACTCATCACCCGGCTCACGCGGAGTCGTGGACTCAGACGGCTCCTCACCAGGCTTATCCGGCGTGGTGGACTCACACGGGTCATTCGGGGTCGTGGACTCACCCGGCTTACCCGGAGTGGTCGACTCACCAGGCTTGCCCGGAGTCGTTGACTCGCCCGGATTATTCGGGGTAGTCTCCTCGCCCGGCTTAGACGGGGTCGTGGACTCACAGGTCTCGTCACCCGGCTTGTTCGGAGTCGTCGACTCAGATGGCTCCTCACCAGGCTTATCCGGGGTCGTAGACTCACACGGATCGTTCGGAGTGGTGGACTCACCCGGCTTACCCGGAGTGGTCGACT
>NZ_KV812508.1:793-41242 GCF_001813425.1 Corynebacterium sp. HMSC056E09 | reverse complement strand
TACGCACACCCCCAACAAACAACAAATCCCCAGGTGACACACCGAAAAGGTGCGCCACATAGGGACGTCGCCAAGCAATGCTCCTTAGTAGAGCTCCTCCTCTTGAGTGCGCTCGATGGTGGCGCCCAAGGCCTGCAGGTTCTCCACAAAGTTGGGATAGCCGCGGTCGATGTGAAAGACATCGTGCACGGTGGTCGTCTCATCCGCACACAAAGCGGAGAGGACCAATCCGGCACCTGCGCGGATATCGGAGCTCCAGACATGCGTCGAGGACAGGCGCTCTTGACCGCGGATAACTACGTGGTGTCCATCCACCTGGGCATCAGCGCCAAGGCGGAGCATCTCATCGACGAACCGGAAACGAGACTCAAAGACATTTTCCGTGATGATGGATGTACCTTCCGCGACCGCGGAGAGCCCGATGGCAATCGGCTGAAGATCCGTGGGGAAGCCGGGGTACGGCAGCGTTTGGTAGTCCACAGCAGTTGGACGCCGGTCCATGCGCACGCGGAAACCATTGACATAGTCCTCGATATCCGCACCGGCGGACTTAAGCTTCTCCAACGGCAGGTGCAGGTGCTTGGGAGCAATACCGCCCACCGTGATATCCCCGCGAGTCATTACGGCAGCATATGCCCACGTACCCGCAACAATACGGTCACCGATAACCTCGTGCTCCGTCGGTTGCAGCTTGTCCACTCCCCGAATGGTGATGGTGGATGTCCCCTCCCCGGAGATGTCGGCGCCCATTTCCTTGAGCATCGTGCACAGGTCCACAATTTCCGGTTCGCGGGCCGCATTGTGGAGTTGGGTTTCGCCATCCGCAAGGACTGCAGCAGTAAGAATATTTTCGGTAGCGCCTACCGAGGGAAAATCGAGCTTGATGTTCGCGCCATGGAGTTGATCCGCCTCTGCTACAACGGCGCCGTGTTCGATGCGCGTGCTAGCGCCCATCTTCTCTAGCCCAGATTGGTGCATGTCCAGTGGGCGGGAACCAATGGCGTCGCCACCTGGCAAAGCTACCTTTGCGTGACCACAACGCGCCGTCAGCGGCCCCAATACACACACCGACGCGCGAAATTGGCGCACCGCATCGAAGTCTGCATTGGAATGCAACGTGGCCGGCGTGGTGATCTGCACGGTGTGGCCATCGATTTCCACTGAACAGCCAAGGCCTTCAAGGACCTTTCGCATCAGTGGAACATCAAGGATTTTAGGACAGTTGGTCAGCGTGGTGGTGCCCTCCGCCAACAGTGCCGCAGCCATCAGCTTCAGCACACTGTTCTTGGCACCGTCCACCTTGACGGTGCCCTGCAGGCGCGCCCCACCGGAGACAATAAATTGGTCTTTCACGCCCACCCAACTTACCTACGATCAGGGCAACGCGCCTATACGACGGGCCGCATTAACCGCCTCATAGCGAGTATGTGCACCCAGTTTGCGCATGACAGAGCGCAAATAGGACTTCACCGTTTCGGCGCCAATACCCATTTCCTCGGCCGCCTCGACATTGGTATGCCCCAATGCCACGCAGGAAAGAACATCCAGCTCGCGAGCAGAAAGCTTGGTGGACTGCTTAACGCGCACCGGGGAGACCATCTGGTCGCAAAGAGCCTCTAGTTCCTTACGGAGGTCTTCATCGTTGACTCGGTTAGCCAACATGCGGAGCTTGGAGTGCGTTGAGCGCACCTGCTCCCACTCAGCCCCGTTCATCACGTGACCGCGAGCAGCGCCGCCCTTGCCTCCGTCGGCACGACGCAACGCGGAATTAACGGCCAGATCCTGCTCGAGGCACCGAGCAGTCATGGTGACTTCCTCGATTACCTTGTCACCCAAGCGCACCGGCGAATGGACACCAACATAGAGGACACCGCGGATTTCACGCTGAACGGTGACCGGCACCGCCACGATCGAATGCAGTCCCTCATCTTGGATATGGCGATCATTCTCATGGCTAATTGTGGTGGCACGAGTGTAGTCGGACACACCAACCGCGCGGCGAGTGCTGACAACGCGCCCGCCGACGCCCACGTTCGCGTCAATCACCAAATTCTGCAAGGCCGGGGTCCGCAGCCCTACCCACTGGGTAATCTGCAGGCGATTGTCCGGCAGCAAGGTCCCGTACATCGTGACGGGGATTCCCGTTGCGGTCTTTAGTGACGAGAGCGCTGCGCGTACGGCTTCGTCGTCATCCTTGAGTCGGTGCGGCTCCATGAGACTCTCTCTTACTCGGGGGTAACCAGCAGGTGCACCCACATTTCCCGCCTGAAACGGGGGTAGGCGAACACTATTTGCGAAGTATAACCGGCCGACGGGGGTAATTCTAAATCACGCCTCGCCCTCATGAGACGCCTCAAATCCCACATGCCATGCCCGAATGATCTGTTCAGAATCTATATACCACTTGGTCTATTGCCACGGTGTAGAGTGTCTGCTGTACATCAGAACTTATCTTCAAGGAGTCCACATCGTGGCTGTATACAACAATATTCTCGACACCATCGGCGGTACCCCGCTTGTCCGCCTCAACCGCCTGACCGAAGGCCTCGGCGCCGAGGTACTGGTGAAGGTTGAGTCTTTCAACCCCGCTAATTCCGTCAAGGATCGCATTGCCAAGGCAATTGTCGACACCGCCGTAGAATCCGGCGAGCTAAAGCCAGGCGGCACCATCGTTGAGGCCACCTCCGGCAACACCGGCATCGGCTTGGCACTCGTCGGTGCCGCCCAGGGTTACAAGGTCATCCTCACCATGCCGGAGACCATGTCCAACGAGCGCAAGGTTTTGTTGCGCGCTTATGGTGCTGAAATCGTGCTCACCCCGGGCGCTGCCGGCATGAAGGGTGCTGTCGAGAAGGCCAACGAAATTATCGCTGAGACCCCCAACGCCATCCTGGCCTCCCAGTTCGCCAACGAGGCAAACCCGAAGATTCACGAGGCAACCACGGGCCGCGAGATCTGGGACGACGCTGAGGGCAAGGTCGACGCTTTCGTCGCTGGCGTCGGCACCGGCGGCACCGTCACCGGTGTGGGCCGCTACCTGCGTTCCCAGAACCCCGACACCTACCTGGTCGCCGTTGAGCCCGCCGACTCCCCCGTCCTCTCCGAGGGACACGCTGGCCCCCACAAGATCCAGGGCATCGGCGCCAACTTTGTCCCAGAGGTTCTGGACCGCGAGATCCTCAACGAGGTGCTCACCGCAACCACCGAGGAATCCGTCTCCACCGCACGCAAGCTGGCCACCGAAGAAGGACTGCTCGTCGGCATTTCCTCCGGTGCCAACGTCTCTGCGGCACTCAAGCTGGCTGCGCGCGATGAGTTCAAGGGCAAGACCATCGTCGTCGTCGCCCCGGACTTCGGTGAGCGCTATGTCTCCACCATCCTCTTCGAGGACATTCGCGAGGCCTAAGGAAAACGCTAACGTGGCTTTCCACGGGACGTCGCCAAGCACGGCGCCGTGGTGAGCCCTCCGAATAAAAGCGCCCTCTGTGCTAGGGGGCGCTTTTTCTTTCTAGATAGGATGGTTCGCATGCACATCTTGAAGATGATTCGTGAAGACCTCGCCAACGCGCGCGAGCATGATCCGGCCGCGCGCGGCGACGTCGAAAATGCCGTGGTCTACTCCGGCCTTCACGCCATTTGGGCGCACCGAATCGCCCACCGCATGTGGAAACGTGGATGGCGTGGGCCAGCCCGTATTTTGGCGCAGCTTAACCGCTTCTTCACCGGAATCGAGATTCACCCCGGCGCTACCATTGGCCGGCGCTTCTTCATTGACCACGGCATGGGGATCGTCATCGGTGAAACCGCCGAAATTGGCGATGGCGTCATGCTTTACCACGGCGTCACGCTCGGTGGTCAGGTGCTGACACAGACTAAGCGCCACCCAACAATTGAGGACAACGTCACCATTGGCGCGGGCGCTAAAGTGCTCGGCCCGATTACCGTCGGCCACGGCTCCGCTGTGGGTGCCAACGCCGTGGTGACAAAGGACGTGCCACCGGAGCACATTGCCATCGGTATCCCGGCCACCAACCGCCCGCGCAAGAAGGATGAGCGCATCAAGCTGGTGGACCCGGACTACTACATCTAATAGACCGTGCCCTTAAAGGCTGCCTTCACGGGCAGTCAGCCGCTGGTAATCGGGATTCTTCTCAATGAAGCGCGCCACGGCGCTGCACGTTGGAATGACTTGGCGGCCGGCCGTTGAGTCATCATCCAGTGCCGCTTTAATTAGCGGCTTGGACAGTCCTTGGCCCTGAAATGACTCGAAGATTTCCGTGTGCGTGAATTCGCGTGTGGTAGCGGAATCACTGTATTCGGCGAAGCCTGCTTCTTCCCCATCAACGGTGATGACGAAACGGGATTGATCGGTTTGGTGCGCAACTGAAGTAGTCATGCCGCCCATTAAACCAAAAAGAGCAACAAAAAAGCCCCTTCCAATGGAAAGGGCTGTCTTGTGGCCAGAGCCAGGATCGAACTGGCGACCCCACACTTTTCAGGCGTGTGCTCTACCGACTGAGCTATCTGGCCAGAAGCCACGAGGACTTCGGCGACCCTGACGGGACTTGAACCCGCGACCTCCGCCGTGACAGGGCGGCGCGCTAACCAACTGCGCCACAGGGCCATTTTCAATTATCTGTTGTGCGCTGGGCACGAATAAGTACTCTACACAAAGCTAGATAAGCACACCAAATCAGCATGTCATTCACCGTTTTCACGGTGATGCAGCCCCTCAATACACACTGTCACCACAGCGCCTAGACCTATACAGATCTATGCGCCATTTGCGACGTTGCAGGAGCCTCCACACACCACCATAAAACGACACAAGCCCCGAGGCATATGTTCTATAAACAATGCTCCGAGGCTGAAATATGGCGACCCTGACGGGACTTGAACCCGCGACCTCCGCCGTGACAGGGCGGCGCGCTAACCAACTGCGCCACAGGGCCATAAGTATTTTCTTGTGCACCAACACAAAAGTGTTGGTACCCCCAACGGGATTCGAACCCGTGCCGCCGCCGTGAAAGGGCGGTGTCCTAGGCCGCTAGACGATGGGGGCCCGTTGCCTTGAGGCAACTTTGTAAAAATATACTGGAGACATCCTCACTTAACCAAATCGTCCTGGCAGAAAGGCAGAAAACCATGGCTGACCAGCGGGATACCTGTTCCTGTCACGAGCCGGGTGTGCACGGCTACAACTCCAATGATGAGCAGAAAGCAAAGTACTTGGCTCGCCTCAAGCGCATCGAAGGCCAAACCCGAGGCATCCACCGCATGATCGCGGAGGACCAATACTGCATCGACATCATCACGCAGATCTCAGCGGTTACTTCAGCGCTCGAGAACGTTTCCCTAGCACTCTTGGAGGACCACATAGAACACTGTGTGGCGGGAGCAGCCGCCGAAGACGGGCAAGTAGCCACAGAGAAGCTCGAGGAGGCCATGCGGGCCATCAGGAAGCTCGTTAAGAGCTAGCCCTGAACCCAGCCCTGCGCTTGGGCCCCAAAACAAAAAAGAGCCGCCCGAAGGCGGCTCTTTTTGTGGGCCCTGTGGGGATCGAACCCACGACCTGCGGATTAAAAGTCCGTAGCTCTACCAACTGAGCTAAAGGCCCAACGCTCACCTATCCTAGCCGGTGGCACCAAAGAAAAGGAAATGGCCCTCACCTTCAGTGGTAAGGGCCACAACCTTGCGGGTCTAAGACTTAGCCGCGCATGTCACCCTTCTCCATGAAGTTCACCTGGAAATCGAAGGCGGTCTTCAGATCGTGCGGGGTGTGCTGGAACTTGTTAGCCTTGGCGCGCTCGAAGTACTCCTCCAGCATCGGGCGGTAGTCCGGGTGAGCCACGGCGATGACCTTCTCCACGCGCTCCTTCGGGGCCAAACCGCGCAGGTCCGCAACGCCATACTCGGTGATGATGACCATGGTGTCGTGCTCGGTGTGGTCGGTGTGAGAAACGAAAGGCACGATGGCGGAGATAGCGCCGCCCTTGGCCACCGACGGGGAGACGAAGGTGGAGATGTAGGCGTTACGGGTGAAGTCACCCGAGCCGCCAGTACCGTTCATGATGCGGGAGCCGGAGACGTTGGTGGAGTTGATGTTGCCGTAGATATCGCCCTCAATCATGCCGTTGGAAGAAATCAGGCCCACGCGGCGAATAACCTCCGGGTGGTTGGATACCTGCTGCGGGCGCAGGATGATGTGCTTGGCGTAGCGATCAGCCTCAGCGTTCATCTTGTCCGCGTACTCCGGGGACAGGGCGAAGGAGGTTGCGGAGGCGACGGTCATCTTGCCAGCGTCGATAAGATCCAGCATGCCGTCCTGGATAACCTCGGTATAGGCCTGAATGTTTTCGAACTTGGAGTCCAACAGGCCTGCCATCACGGCGTTCGGGACGTTGCCCACACCGGACTGCATGATGAACTTGTCATACTCTAGGCGGCCGGCAGCAACCTCGCCCTCGAGGAACTCGATGAAGTTTGCAGCAATCTTCTCAGAAACCTCATCCGGGGCCTTGAACGGAGCGTTGCGGTCCGGGGCATTGGTCTTGACCACAGCCACGACCTTCTCCTCCGGAATCTCGATGTAGGTGGTACCGACGCGGTCAGCCGGCTTGGTAATCGGGATTGGCTGGCGGTTCGGCAGCTTCTCGATCTTGTAGATATCGTGCATGCCCTCGAGGTTGAGGGACTGCCACTCGTTGATCTCAATGATGATCTTGTCGGCGGCATCGATGTATTCGAGGTTGTTGCCCACGGCGGAGGACGGAACGATATTTCCGTTCTCATCAATACGAACGGCCTCAATAATGGCTACCTGGAAGTCACCGTAGAAGCCCTCTTCCACCTGCTGGCCAGAGTGCGAGAGGTGGATGTCCTGGTACAGGGCGGAGCCGTCGTTGAAGCGGCCGCGCAAAACCGGGTCAGAGTTATACGGAGAGCGGAAGCGGATGGCGTCTGCCTCAGCCAACACACCATCACAGTCCGGAGCGGTAGAGGCACCGGAGAAAACATCGATCTTGAACTCCTCGCCCGCCTCATGAGCTGCCTTCGCCTTCTCCGCGATGGCAGTCGGCAACGCCTTAGGGTAGCCAGCGCCGGTAAAGCCGGAGATTCCCACACGGTCACCGTGGTTGACGAACTTTGCGGCCTCGTCAGCGCTCATCACGAGCTTCTCAAACGGTGCGTATGCAATTCTCTCAGACATTAGTCCTCCTTTTATGTGCAGAAACGACCTACGTTACGGTCCTTTCCTGTTAGTTACATGCACCACACTAGCGAATCGGTGGAGGATTTACCGCACTCTGCCCCAAACTGTGTGCACCCCTCACTTTCCTCGTGAGAATTTGCCACCCCAGGCTCTTTCCGCGCACAATTGGCGGCGTGACTCTTGCTATCGGAAAAATCCAGCTCAACTCCCCCGTTGTCCTCGCCCCCATGGCGGGCGTGACCAACGTGGCCTTTCGCGTGCTGTGTCGCGAGCAAGAGATAGCGAAGACCGGCACCGTCTCCGGCCTTTATGTCTGCGAAATGGTTACCGCCCGCGCCTTGGTAGAGCGAAATCCCAAGACGCTGCACATGACCACTTTCGATCCACAGGAGAATCCGCGCTCGCTGCAGCTGTACACCGTCGATCCGGAGTACACCTACAAGGCGGCGAAGATGATCGTGGATGAGAATCTGGCTGACCACATCGATATGAACTTTGGCTGCCCGGTTCCCAAGGTCACGCGCCGCGGCGGAGGCTCCGCACTCCCCTATAAGCGCCGCCTCTTTGGCAACATCGTCGCCGCAGCGGTCAAGGCCACAGAGGGCACCGATATCCCGGTCACCGTAAAAATGCGCGTGGGCATCGACGAGGATCACCACACGCACCTCGACGCCGGCCGCATTGCGGTGGAAGAAGGGGCGTCGGCAGTCGCGCTCCACGGCCGTACCGCCGCGCAACGCTACTCGGGCCATGCGGACTGGAATGAAATTGCGCGCCTTAAGGAGCACTTGGCCCATACCGGTATCCCTGTCTTGGGTAACGGCGATATCTTCAAGGCCACGGATGCCCGCGCCATGATGGAACAAACGGGCTGCGACGGCGTCGTCGTGGGACGAGGTTGTCTGGGTCGTCCTTGGCTCTTCGCGGAGCTCTCCGCCCACCTTCGTGGCGAGCCGGTGCCGGCCGAGCCCACGTTGGGTGAGGTCACGCAGATTATGATTCGCCACGCAGAACTGCTGGCGCAGCACGAGGGCGAGGACCAGGCCAGCCGCGATATCCGCAAGCACATCGGCTGGTACCTACGCGGTTTTCCCGTGGGAGGTCAGGTCCGTGCTGGCCTGTCCCGCGTGAACTCCCTCGACGCTCTCCGGGAGCTGCTCGAGCCGTGGGCTGATTCGCCTGCGCTTGCCGACGACGCCGATGGCGCCCGCGGACGCCAGGGATCCCCCGCCAAAGTGGTCCTTCCCGAGGGGTGGCTCGACGATCCGGAGGATGCAACCGTGCCGGAAGGCGCGGAGATTATGCATTCCGGCGGCTAGCCACGAAAATTCCCTTTTGTGTCGCTCGACAGGCACTAGACCAATTGTTCAGCTAAAGTACGTGACATGCGCGCTGCCTACCGTGAACAGTTGGACAACTTTGCCCATGACCTCATCATCATGAGCACTGCGGTTCATAAGCTGATGACTCTTGCCTCTCAGGCATTAATCGAATCCTCCCTGCAACCAGCCGAAGAGGCCTTGTCGTTGCGCGATGAGTTGGATGAAGTCCGCTCGCGCTGCGAAGACCGTGCGGTGTCCCTTCTGGCCTTGGAAAACCCGATGGCCAAGGATCTGCGCCAGGTCATAGCTTCCATCTATATTGTGGAAGACTTTTACCGCATGGGCCGCTTGTCTCAGCACATTGCCACCAGCGCCCGCCGCCGCCACCCTGAATCAGTTGTTCCGTCAGACATTATGGGCTATTTCGAGGAATACACACGTCTCGTTCTCGACATGTCCTCAGGCCTCAAAGACATCCTCATCACCCGCGATCCGGAGCTGGCGCTCCGTTTGACCGAGGACGACGACGCCGTCGATGACATCAACCAACACCTGCTTCGTATGTTGACGCAGCGGGAGTGGAAAGGAACGGTGCGCCAGGCCGTGGAAACCTCGCAGCTTTCGCGCTACTACGAGCGTTTCGCCGATCATTGCGCAGCAGCTGCCGGCCGCATCATTTACCTGGCAACGGGCTTGGACCCCGACCGCTACATGCGCAAGCGCGATCAGGAGCAACGAGAGGCTGAGCTGGAGGCCCGCATGGCGGAGCTGGAGCGCCAGTTTCACCGCTAGCCCCCCCTACTGCTCGCCACACCTAGCGCACAGTGCATGCACAAAGCCGGCACCTCTTCTAGACCTTTAGAAGAGGTGCCGGCTTTCGGCGCTGTCAGTGTTTAGCCGAAGCGCATGTTTAGCCGAAGCGGCCAGAGATGTAATCCTCGGTATCCTTCTTGGATGGGTTTTCGAAGATCTTCGTGGTGTCATCGAACTCCACCAGGTGGCCAGGCCGGCCGGTAGCTTCCAGGGAGAAGAAGCCGGTCTTGTCCGACACGCGGGCTGCCTGCTGCATGTTGTGAGTAACAATAACGATAGTGAAGTTTTCCTTCAGCTCATGGATCAGGTCCTCCACGGCCAAGGTGGAAATCGGGTCGAGCGCCGAGCAGGGCTCGTCCATCAGCAGGACTTCCGGCTCCACGGCAATCGCGCGAGCAATGCACAGACGCTGCTGCTGACCGCCGGACAGGCCGCCGCCCGGCTTGTCCAGGCGGTCCTTAACCTCATCCCAAAGGTTGGCGCCGCGCAGGGACTTCTCGGCGACCTCCTTCAACTTCTTCTTGTTCTTTTCGCCGGACAGCTTCAGGCCGGCAACAACGTTATCCTCAATGGACATCGTCGGGAACGGGTTGGCCTTCTGGAAGACCATGCCGATAGTGTTGCGAACGGACACCGGATCGACCTTGGGCCCGTAGATGTTCTGGCCGTCCAGGAGAATCTCACCCTTGACATAAGCACCAGGAATGACCTCGTGCATGCGGTTCAGGGTGCGCAGGACTGTGGACTTACCACAGCCGGAAGGGCCGATGAAGGCAGTCACGGCCTTCGCCGGGATCTGCATGTTGACGTTCTGTACGGCGTGGAAGTCACCGTAGTAGATGTTCACGTCGTTGAGCTCAAGCTTGGACATGAGTAGTGCTCCTATGGGGTAGGTAGAAAGTGAATACGGTTACTTCTTGACGGAGAACTTCGCCGAAACGATGCGCGCGCCAATGTTGAGAATCGCGATGAGGAGAACCAACGTAAGGGCGGCACCCCACAGCTTGTCCAGGACGGCCGGATCAGCGCCGGACTTGTACATATCCAGCATCATCAACGGCAACGAGGACTGCGCACCCTTGAGTGCGTCCCAGTTGATGGAGGAGGTGGAGCCCACCAACACCAGCACCGGCGCGGACTCACCCATGATGCGGGCCACGGCCAGCATGATGCCGGTGACAATGCCGGACAGTGCGGTCGGCAGAACGATGCGCGCGATGGTCTTCCACTTCGGCACACCGAGAGCATAGGAAGCCTCACGCAGATCCATCGGGACCACGCGGAGCATCTCTTCGGTATTGCGGACCACAATCGGAATCATCAGGAGCACAAGCGATAGCGCCACCGCCATACCGGAACGCTTGAAGCCGAACAGAGTAATCCACATGGCGAAGATGAACAGGGCCGCAACAATGGAAGGCACACCGGAGAGGATGTCCACCATGAAAGTAGTAAGACGGCTCAGCGTTCCACCGCGGGAGTACTCCACCAGGTAAATCGCGGTGAAAATGCCGATCGGAACGGAAATGACGGTCGCGATGACGGTCTGCACAAAGGTACCGATAATAGCGTGGAGCGCACCGCCGCCGGCCTCGGTATCAAGGATTCCGCGTTGGGAGTGGGTCCACCATTCGGGGCTCAGGATAGCGCCCGAACCGCGAGAAATGAGCTCGAAGAGAACCCACAGCAGCGGAATCATGGCGATGATCATCGTTGCCCACACGAGAACGGTGGCAACAGTATTGGTGGTCTTTCGGCTCGAGGAGATATCCAGGAAGGTCGGGCCGGAAGATGCCGGGACAGAGTTGGAAGTTGTAGTCGTAGTCATCTCTGAGCCCTCCTTACTTGCTCTTCACGATGGAACGGGCAATAGCGTTGACCAAGAAGGTCAGAAGGAACAGCATGAGGCCAGCGGCGATATACGCACCGGCACGCATCTCATTACCGAACTCAGCAGCCGCCAGGGCAATGGCCGTTGCGAAGGTGGTACCGCCGTCGAACAGCGAGAAGCGGAAGTCCACCAGCGGGGAGACAACCATGTAGAGAGCCATGGTCTCACCCAGCGCGCGGCCCAGACCCAGCATGGAGCCGGCTATGTAGCCGGACATGCCGAAGGGGAGAACCGTCATGCGGATGACTTCCCACCGGGTGGCGCCGAGGGCCAAGGCGGACTCGATTTGACCGGGAGGGGTCTGCACAAAGACTTCGCGGGCGGTGGCAGCGATGATCGGCAGGATCATCACCGCCAGAACAATGCCACCGGTGAGGACGTTGCGGCCCGTCGCAAAGTTCGGGGAGTTGTCGTAGACCTTGAAGAGGAAGAAGCCACCAGCCCAGGAGTGCAGCCAGGTGTAGAAGCCGGACAGCGCAGGGCCGAGCACCTGCCAGCCCCACAGGCCGTACACGATGGATGGCACGGCGGCGAGCATGTCTACCAAGAATCCCAACGGCTTGACCAGCTTGGCCGGCGCGTAGTTGGACAGGAAGATGGCAATACCGAGCGCGACCGGCATCGCAATGATGAGAGCCACGATGGAAATCAAGACGGTGTGGCCGAACATGGTCGGGATACCGAACTTCATAGCATCGGTGTCGTTGGTCTCCCAACGGTCACCGTAGGTGAAGAAGCCCAGAATGCCACCCTCATTGACGGACAGAGAAGGAACCGCACGCCAGATCAGGAAGGCCGCGATGGCAGCGATCATCACCGTGATCAGCGTTGCGGACGCAGTGGACAAGAATTCAAAAATGCGATCACCAGGGCGCTTCACACCGGACTTGACGGCGGGCGTAGAGGTGGCGTCCGCCTCGGACGCATGCGCGCTAGGGCGGGTCGCTGAAACGGCATCCTCCTTCACGGACGACGCTGTGGTGAGATTGTTGTCTGCCATGAGACTAGGGAATCCTTTTCAACGGAAACAATGAAAATACGGGACATGCTGCCGCCCCCAAAGCGCTCGTGAAGGGCGGGTTGGGGGCGGAAGTGTGTGTTCAAACGGACGCTACGGGGGTTCAAAGAAACCCGCGTAGTAACGCGCTCTTACTGGATAGCCTCGACGGCTGCCTTCAGGCGCTCCAGGTGGTCACCGGAAACCGGGATGAAGCCTGCCTTCTCCAGCTCCTCGGACTGATTGTCCAGGACGGTGTTAAAGAAGGCCTTCACCAGAGCGGAGGTCTCCTCGTCGTAGCCAGCGGAGCAGACGATGTTGTAGGTGGTCAGGATGAGCGGGTAAGCGCCCTCATCCTTGGAAGCAAAGAGCTTGTCGGAGTCAACGACCATGTCGTGCTCGGAGTTGGTCTCCTTGAAAGCGAGGTGGTCGAGAGCGACACCGACGGACTCAGAGCTGAGCTCAACCGGGCCGTTGCCGAAGTCAATCTTGGCAATCTTGACGCCATCGGCTTCCTTCTGATGAGCGTAGCCAGCCTCAACGTAGGTGATAGCACCCTCGATGGAGGCAACCTGGTCAGCCACACCGGAGGAACCGTTAGCACCCTCACCAACAGAATCCGGGAACTGCTTGCCTTCGCTGTCCCAGTTGCCGGTAGCGGACTTCAGGAACTTCTGGAAGTTATCGGAGGTACCGGACTCGTCAGAGCGGAAGATGACGGTGATGTTCTTGTCCGGAAGGTCGGTGCCCTCGTTCTCAGCCTTGATGGCGTCATCGTTCCACTTGGTGATCTCGCCCTTGAAGATCTTGGCGAGGGTTTCGGTGGAGAGGTTGACCTCGGTGTCACCCAGGTTGTAGGCGATGGCGACGGGGCCAATGGTCGTCGGCAGGTGCCATGCGTCGTTGCCACCGCAACGCTCCTTGGCGGCCTCAACCTCGCCCTTATCTTCCTTCAGAGCGGAGTCAGAACCGGCGAAGTCAACGGTGCCGCCGTTGAAAGCCTTCACACCAGCGCCGGAGCCGGAAGAAGTGTAGGAGAAGTTAGCATCCGGGTATGCCTCCAGGAATGCCTTCTCAAAGACGGACATAGCGGACTTTTGGGAGGATGCGCCCTCACCAGAGAGGTCGCCGGAAACCTCTGCCCCATCGGAACCGCCTTCAGCGGAGCCAGATTCGTTGGACTCAGAGCAGGCAACGAGAGCAGTGGAGGTGGCGGCGACGATGCCGAAGATAGCGGCGGTGCGCTTGAAGTTGCGGATCACGGGAAACCTTTCCGGTGCGGATACAAGAGAATGATTGTCCGAGCAAATCGCCCTCTACTCTTCTTTGAGCGATCTTCTTGAGACGAGCGCGATTAACTCACGTGTTGTAAAGCTATACAGGGCGGGTTAACCCCACAGGGATCAAGAGATGAACAATCGGTGAACTTGTACCAAAAGCCGGTGAGGCTAGTCACTTTTCGCCCAGACGCAGTGTTCCTCAGCGATGCCAAAGCCCAAACGCTCGTAGGCCTTTACCGCCGGAGCGTTATCAGCCTCGACATACAAGATGACCTTGTCCGCACCTTTAGCCGCCATGCGCTGCAGCCCAGCGCTCAGCAGCGGTCCACCGAGCCCGCGCCCGCGATAGTCCTCACCCAATCCCACAACATAGACCTCACCGAAGGCTGGGGTAGCCTCGTCGTGCCACTTCAGCCAGTGGAAGCCAGCCATTACCGGGTGGCTGTGGGAGTCATTCGGAGAATCCCACAGGAAAAGCACGTCGGCCGGATCGAACCACTCTGCCTCCATCCCGCGGTGCAGGCGCTCCAGATCCCAGCCTCCTTGCTCCGGATGCCAGGAGAAGGCTTCGTTATTGGTGCGTACCCATTCCGCCTCGACGTGCTCGCGCCCGAAGCGCTCCACTGACTCGGCGTAGGTCTGAATCTCTAGGCCATCAACCGTTGCCGGCGCTTCCTCGGCCGCGCGCAAGTCCTTCCCCTCAATCGCCATGACAAGCAGGCGCCTGACGACGTCCATCTCGTTGCGCTTCGCCAGCGCTTGCGCAGCGGGAAGATTGCCATGGGCCCAGATTTGGGGGGAGGTTGGGAGGGCGTCGACAAGCGCCTGCCCTACCCCTCGCCCACGGTGTTCCACGCCAACAAAGAGCTCTACAGTCTGCCCATCGAGGGCAGCCACGCCAGCTACCGCACCATCTTCAATTGCGAGAAGATGATGGTGCCCAAGGCGTTCATCCCTGAGCCCTAAAAGAAACTGCTCGGAGAGGGGCGCAAAGCCGTCGTGAGCTTCAGCAGCAGTGGCCAGCTCCTCCACGCGCTGGGCCACATCTGGGTTCAGTGGCAGAGTCTTGGTCTCAATATTCATGCTTCCCACCCTACGTGCGGTAGTAATAGAGGGGTGACTGTCATCTACCTCAACCGCACTGCCGTACGCCTTGCCGCCGTTGCGGGTGTGGCCCTGACAGCATGGCTGGCGGATTCAGCGGTGGCGATGCACGCGGAACACACCGTGGCCCAGAAAGCCAAAGCCAGCTCCCAATTGGAAAACACCCCGAATGTCTACATCGGCGGCGTCCCCTTCTCCCTTGCCGCGCTAACCAAAGAGATTCCATACCTGGAGGTCAACTCCTCCGACGTGGAAGTTCCGAAACTCGGCATGGTCAATGCCTCCACAACACTGCGCGACATCACAATTAACCCCGAACAACTCTTCAGCGGCGAACTGGAAGGCTCACCGGTATCCACCTATACGCGCAGCATCAGCCTCGACGGAGTGGCCTTGGGCCGCATGCTGGGTATTACTGACCTCTCCATTGCCAACCCCGATAATATGTCCCCCACCGGCGGGCCCTCCGCCGAGGCTGAGCTCACTGGCACGCTGCCGGGGGATACCACCAAGTCCACCGCGACGGTGACGCTGCGCCTCGTCGGCCCAGAGTTTCGCATGAGTGTCTACGGGACTGATGACGAACGCTTGAAAAAGGCCTTCGGCCTGGTCTTGGACACGCGCCAACTCCCGTTGCCTTCTCAAGCCACCTCCGTGAAACTACACGGCGGCTCCATCACCTTCGAGGTACAGCGACGCAATATCACGCTAAAAACAGCACAACTCTCCCCGCTGGAGATCGATGGTTCGGAGGAGAAGGCCGTCGAGGATGCCGCGCAAAAAGCGCAAGACACCGCCAACGAAGTGGGCAGCGCGCCGACGACGCCGCCGAGCTGGCGCCAAAACAGGCAGAACTAAGCCGATGCAAAACTAAGCCGACGGTGCACCAGCGGTACCCGCACCGCAGACTTGTTACTACCGCCGGCTACTTAATACGGATGAGATCTCGCAGGACTCGGCGGAAGCTGCGGTGAATGGGCGGGGCTGGGTCGATGGGAGCAAAGACTTCCAGCGCGTCTGCTTCCGACTCCAAGTGCACCTCCGTAAAGGTGCCTTCCGACTCCCCGTCCGCTTGGAAGCGGTGGGGCTTGGGGCAGACCAGGTCCACCTCAACGGCATCCTCAAAATGCAGCGTGCGGGCATCCGTGACCTTATTCAACCAGTGACGGTGATCCACGCCGAACAGGTGGAGAACGCCCACGAGGCCATCAATCCCGCCGAGGTCCGACACACCAAAAAGGCCAAGCCCCTGATCGAAGGAATTGCGCGGATTGGTCACCACCGGCAGCGGCCCCAGGAAGGTCCACGGGTTGGTGTTGGAGGTGAACATGACGGGAACGTCATCGGCCGCGAAGGTTTCGCCCGAGCTCGAGCGCGCACGCACATTAATGCGCGGTGGGCGGATGCGGGCGCGCTGATAGGCCTGAAAGGCCACCGCCAGGTAGCGCAGCGGGGTGGCTGAAAAGCCCATCTCCCGTGCACGGTCCACGCGAGCCAGCACGTCTGCATCCAGCCCGAAACCAGCATTGACCGCAAACCACCGGTCATTCCACATACCCAACGACACGGTGCGGCGGGTGTTTCGCTCCAGCATCCGGGCCAGCACGTGCGCCGCCTCGACGGGGGTATTGGGGAAACCAAGGGCGCGGACGAAGACGTTTGCTGAACCAGTAGGGATCACCGCTAGCGCCGGGATCTCCTGAGGGCTAGGGCGCTGGGCGAAATTCGCCGGGCCGAGCAACCCGTTGACGATCTCATTGACCGTGCCATCGCCGCCGAAGACCAGGATGACGTCAAAGTCCTCCCGGGTCATACCGCGCACCATGTCTTCTGCGTGGCCCGGGTAGTGCGTGAAGCGAGCAAGCAGCTGCAACCCATCCACCTCCCGAATGACGGGCAAAACCTCTCGGAAGAGAGCCGCATTCTGGCTCGTAGAATTAGGGTTTGAAATCAGCAAAGCGCGCATGGCTCCCTAGACTACTGGAGCCTAGTGGTTTCCGCGGCGCTGCCACGACTACGCTGGGGCAGCATGAGCGAACAGACAAATAGCGAGAAAAACACGGAAAACACCCACCCGGAGAACACCAAGGTAGACGGCAACGCGGCCGTCAACCAGGCAGCGGAGGCATGGAAGGATGCAGCCTCCCGCAACATTCCCACCGTTGATGTAGCAGATAATCCCCTGCCGGATGAGACGGCGAACTTGCGTCAGGGCCCGTCGCTGCACGATGGTCTGCTCGGGCTTCTCCCCCTCGTCGGTGTATGGCAAGGGGAAGGCCAAGCCCACAGCACCGACGGTGAACAGTACGCCTTTGGCCAGCAGCTCATCATCGCCCACGACGGTGAGAACTACCTGACCTATACGTCCCGCACCTGGAAGATTGATTCCGAGGGCAACCCGGTTGGCCCCGATGTCCGCGAGTCCGGGTTCTGGCGCATCTCACTCAAGGACGAGATTGAGATGACCTATACCTCGTCCAACGGCATCAACGAGATCTTCTATGGTTCACTGTTTAACGAGCGCGCCTGGCAGCTCGAGTCTGCGTCCACGATGGTCACCGAAACCGGCCCCGCCAACCTCGGCCCCGGCAAGCGCATGTATGGCCTCATGCCGAACAACAACCTCGGCTGGGTGGATGAGCGGCTTGTCGACGGCGAAATGCGCCCTTACATGTCCGCCGAGCTCACCCGTGTGGCTGGCTAACTAGCAGTGCGGCGAAGTTAGCGTGCCAGGGCGGCGTCGATCAGCGCGCGTATCTTCTCCGCGTTCGCCGGCGCCTTGAGCTTCTTTTCATTCAGGCGCGTCACACGCACCGCAGTGCGCACCGAGGAGACGAGCCACACTGAGTCAGCCTCCTCGAGGTAGCGCAGATTCAGCTCCTTCGCCTTGCAGCGATATCCCTGTTCAGAGGCATACTCAAAGAGCGCAGCTTGCGTGGTGCCAGGCAGTATTCCCTTGCCCGCCGGGGTGCGCAGCTTTGTACCCTTGACCGCCACCACGGTGGAGGTGGCCCCTTCCAAGACCAGCCCCGTATCGGGATCGGTAAAGATCACATCATCAAATCCACGCTCGCGGGCCAGGCGCAGCGTGGCCATCGTGGCCGCATAATTCAGCGTCTTCGCCGGCAGCTCTTCCGCCACCTGCCACAGACGCGGCGTGCTCATCACCTTGACGCCGGTATCACGCTGCGCCACAACGTCATCCGGAATCTCCTGAACCACCACCCATGCCGTGGGCACCCCAGTCGAGGCCCGCCCGCGGGTATAGGTCCACGTGCACTTGGCCTCTCGCGCTAAACCGTCCTCGCCTTCCCCGGCGGCGGGACCACAATAGTCCGCGATGGCCAGCTCGGTGGCTTCTTTCCACTTGTGGATGGGCGGCTCCGGAAGATCGAGAGCACTCGCGGAATGCCGGAAGCGCTCCGCGTGGCGATGAAAGTTGGCCGCCTTACCGTCACGCACGAGGAGGGACTCGAAGATACCGTCACCGCGTGTGACCGCAGCATCGTCCCAATAGACCAACGGTAGGTTCGGCATATGACGCCGCACCGACCCCCCAAACGGTTCCACGACGTAGATGACCGGCTCTTTCCTACGCTGAAGGCTCATAGACCCGATTATGCCCTACCATCGGAGGGCGTGAGTTATACTTCGCCACTTCTTTCCCGGCCCGGGGCCGCTGAGTTCCAGGGCACCACGCTTGTCGACGTCTCCGGTATCCCCTGGCATTACGGCAACCCCCTCGTGGAGCAGCGCGCGGTGGAGACAGGTTCCGCCATCATCGACCGTTCCCAACGCCGGGTCATTGCCGTTTCCGGGCCCGATGCCCGGGCTTTCCTGCACAACCTCCTGAGCCAGAAGCTCGATGACGTGGACGCCGGATTCTCTGCCGGCGCCCTTGATCTAGACATGCAGGGCCACGTCCTACACCATATCGACCTGTCCTTCGACGGGGAAACCTTCTACCTCGATGTGCCACCGGCCCAGTTCGAATCTTTGCGGGACTTCCTCACCGCCATGATTTTCTGGTCCCAGGTCACCGTGGAGGAAGCAGACGCGGCGATCATCACCGTGCTGGGCAAGCCGCTACAGAAGCCTTCCAGCGCCGTGATGGAGCGCTGCGTGCACTGGCCGGGCTGCCCGCGCCAGGATTTCCTCGTGCCGCGGGGTGAGCTGGAGACAGCAGTCGCAGAGTTGGAAAAGCAGGGCGGAAAATTAGCGGGGCTCATGGCCTATACCGCCGAACGAGTGCGCGCACGCGAACCAGAATTGGCCGCTGACCTCGATGCGAAAACCATCGCCCACGAGGTTCCCCAGTGGATCCGACGCAGCGATGATAACCCCGCGTTCGTCCACTTGGAGAAGGGCTGCTATCGCGGGCAGGAGACGGTCGCGCGCGTAGAGAACCTCGGGCGCTCTCCGCGCCTGTTGGTCATGCTGTACCTCGACGGCTCCGCTCCGGAGCTCCCCGTAAGCGGAGCGGATATTTCACTTGGGGGACGGCGCGTCGGCAAGCTCGGCACCGTGGTCGAGGATTGCGATTACGGCCCCATCGCGCTTGGTCTAGTGAAACGCAGCGCCCTCAACCACGGGGATCTGAGCATTGGTCCAGTGGCGGCATCGGTCGAGCCGGACTCCATCCCCGCCGACGAGGGCCCCAAGGCCGGACGCGCCGCTGTGGACCGGCTGCGCGGAAAATAGTGGCGAAATGCACACTGCCCGTTGGCCGCGGGCTAGCGCACTTTTCCACGCACCACTGGGGGGGTAGTTCGGAATTTTTTCTTCACACAGGCTATGGTGTCTTACAGGAACATACACATATCTAACTAAGACGATGGGGCGGCCAAGAATCCCTGGACCGCCCTACACACCTCAAGGGGGTCATGCACATGGGACGCGGACGCGCAAAGGCAAAGCAGACCAAAGTTGCACGCCAGCTGAAGTACAATTCGCCCGAGATGGATCTGGATTCGCTCCAGCGTGAGCTCGCCTCACAGAACTCCAAGCGTTCCCACAACGAGGACGAAGACCCATACTCGGAGTACGCGGATTACGAGGACTACGCAGATCGCTGGGACTCGGATGAGTGGGATGAGGATGATTCCGACGCGCGCTAGGCGCGCGAGTCACTGTCCCACCCTGTACATCACCTAAGCGAAAGGCCGGAGCCGTCTCCCCTCTACTTAAGGGGAAGCGCCTCCGGCCTTGTTCCTTTTCTCAGGACTTAGAACCCTGGGTGCTCGCCGGTCATGACAACGCGCGGCTCGCCCTCTTCGGCAGCACGAACGGTGCCCAGTTCCCACGCCTCCACGTGGCGGGCGGTCATCATAGCCAATGCTCGCTCGCGGTCCTCCGGCGCAACGACGGCGATCATGCCAACGCCCATGTTGAAGGTCTTCTCCATCTCCTCGAGGGCAACCTTGCCCACCGAAGAAATGGTCTTGAAAATCTGGCCCGGAGTCCACGTCGAGCGGCTCACCTCAGCGCTCAGGCCCTCCGGGATGACGCGCTCCAGGTTGCCGGCAAGGCCGCCTCCGGTGACGTGGCAGAAGGTAGACACCGCACACTCCGATGTCAGCGCCAGGCAGTCCTTGGCGTAGATGCGGGTAGGCTCCAGAAGTTCCTCGCCGAGGGTGCGGCCTAGGTCTTCCATGTAGCCGTCGAGCGGCAGACCCGCCTGCTCCAGGAGCACGTAGCGTGCCAAGGAGTAACCGTTGGAGTGCAAGCCGGAGGACTTCATGGCGATGAGAACGTCGCCTTCGCGCACCTTATCCGGGCCGAGCAGCTCATCAGCCTCTACAACGCCAACCGCAGTAGCGGAGACATCGTATTCATCCTTGCCCATCACCCCTGGGTGCTCGGCGGTCTCGCCGCCGAGGAGCGCTGCACCAGCCTGGACGCAGCCCTCAGCAATGCCCTTGACAATCTCTGCTACCTTTTCCGGCACTACCTCGCCCACGGCGATGTAGTCCTGCAGGAAGAGCGGCTCAGCGCCGCACACGACAAGATCATCCACGCACATGGCAACGAGGTCGATGCCGATGGTGTCGTGCTTGTCCATGGCCTGGGCCACAGCCAGCTTGGTGCCTACGCCATCAGAGCCAGCCGCAAGGACCGGTTCCTTGTACTCCCCCAGCTTGAATAGGCCGGCAAATCCGCCGAGCCCGCCCATAACCTCGGGGCGGGTGGCGCGCTTGGCGTGGGGGGTGATTAGCTCTACTGCGCGGTCGCCTTCCTCAATGTTGACGCCGGCGGCAGCATACGTGTTCTCGCTCATGAGTGACTTAGTCCTTATTCGTTAGTTGTCGTCGAGCCCTGCAGGGTGCGCACGGCCTCAGCATTGGGGTTTCCGGCAGGCAGTCCGAGTGGGTACTTACCGTCGAAACATGCGCAGCACAGTTCGTTGCGCGGCTGTTGAGTAGCCGCCACCATCTCATCGGTGGAGACAAATCCCAGCGAATCCGCACCAATCGCGGTGCAGATGGTCTGTGCTACCTCTTCCGGATCATCGGAAGGGTTGGCGTTGGCAATGAGCTCGCCCGGGGAGGCGAAGTCGATGCCGTAGAAGCACGGCCACTTCACCGGCGGGGAGGCGATGCGCACGTGGACTTCGGCAGCACCGGCTTCCCGCAACATCCGGATCAGCGCGCGCTGCGTGTTACCACG
This sequence comes from Corynebacterium sp. HMSC056E09, assembly GCF_001813425.1. NCBI lineage: Bacteria > Bacillati > Actinomycetota > Actinomycetes > Mycobacteriales > Corynebacteriaceae > Corynebacterium > Corynebacterium sp. HMSC056E09. Next base: position 19,956 of record NZ_KV812508.1, on the reverse strand, counting down.
CACGATTGAATCATCCACCACGACGATGGACTTGCCTTCAATGACCTCCCGCAGTGGGTTGAGCTTGAGGCGAATGCCCATCTGGCGCTGGGACTGCGTGGGCTGGATGAAGGTGCGGCCCACATAGGAGTTCTTCACCAAGCCGTGCGCGAAGGTCAGCCCGGATTCGCGAGCGTAACCGACGGCAGCCGGGTTGCCAGACTCGGGAACGGGGATCACCATGTCCGCATCAGGCGCCGGGTATTGGCGCGCTAGACGACGCCCAATTTCCACGCGCGTGGCGTTGACAGAACGGCCCTTGATATTCGTATCCGGCCGCGCTAGGTAGACGTATTCGAAGACGCAACCATGGCGCTTGGTCTCGGCGAAGCGCTCGGAGCGGATTCCGGTCTCATCGATGGCAACGAGCTCGCCCGGTTCGATCTCCCGGATAAACTGCGCTCCGACGATGTCGAGCGCACAGGTCTCACTGGCTACCACCCAGCCGGTAGTGAGGCGGCCGAGAGCAAGCGGGCGCACGCCATGCGGATCGCGGGCGGCGTAGAGGGTGTGTCCGTCCGTAAAGGTCAGGCAGAACGCACCTTGTACGGTAGGCAACAAGTGCAGAGCCGAATCAAAGACGGTGTTGTCCTCGTTGACGCCGTCCGCCAACAAGATGGACAGGCACATGGAATCCGAGACGGACTCTTCCTGTGGCTTAATCAGCCCGCGCCGCACGGCCTCTGCGCGCAGCTCCAGGTAATTTACTAGGTTTCCGTTGTGGCCGAGCGCGATGTCAACGCCGCTGGGGGATGTCCCAAACATCGGCTGCACATTCGACCATTCCTTGCCGCCTGCGGTGGAATAACGCGTGTGGCCGACGGCCACGTTTCCATGCAGCGAGCTCAGGATTGATTCATCGAAGACATTGGAGACAAGGCCCATGTCCTTAAAGACGACGATGCGATCATCATCGCCCACCGCGATACCGGCGGCCTCCTGTCCGCGGTGTTGGAGGGCGAAAAGCCCGAAGTAGGTTAGCTTCGAAACCTCTTCTCCTGGTGCCCAAACACCGAAAACTCCGCATTCTTCGCGGGGTTCCGGATCCAGGCTGGGATCCGTCGACAAGGGCTTAGTCATGCTCTGGACGTGTTCAGCTACCACGGCGCCAATCCTAGCTGTTTGGGCCTGTGAAAACTAACGGAATCACGGGCAAACAGGCTGCAATGTCGTGGGAGCGGGATCCGGAGGCGTCCACGCGGCCGGCGTTAAGCGCCTGCTCCCAGCCAATGACTCCCGTGGCCAGCTGCAACCATGTCAGGGGATCCATCTCCACCACATTCGGAGGGGTACCCCGGGTATGGCGGGGACCGGCGATGCACTGGACTGCCACGAATGGGGGGACCCGCAACTCCACGGAATGTCCCGGCGCGTCCGCCTCCACCAGGCGGGCTGTTGTGCGGGTGGCCTTCGCCAGAGCAGAGCGACCTGGTTTTTCGGTCCTCTCAGGGTCACGGATCCACTCCGCCACCGCTTCGACGGCGGCACGGGTGGTGGCGGCATCAACGGCCTTTTTCATACGCTATGCACACTCCCTGATACTTTGTTATCCATGTCACCAACCATGCCACCAAGCTCCTCGGAAGAAAAGAAGCCTGTCCCGACTGGGAAGTCCCCCTCCATCACGCTGCGGTTTATGGCCGCCCCGACAGATCTCACCATCGCCGGCGCCCAAGGCATCGGCGGCGGGCGTGTTTTGGAATGGATCGATAAGGCCGCCTATGCGTGCGCGGTTCAATGGTCCGGTACCTACTGCGTGACGGCCTACGTGGGCCACATTCACTTCACGCGCCCGATCCCTTCGGGCCACTTGGTAGAGGTACGCTCGCGCATCGCGATGACCGGGCGGTCCTCCATGCACATCGTCAACGAAGTGCTCTCCGCTGACCCGCGCGATGGCATCTTCACACGCGCCTGCGACTGCCTCGTCATCTTCGTGGCCAAGGACACTGAGACCGGAAAGTCGATGGCCGTTCCGCCGCTCGTTCCGGATTCCACTGAGCACCAGCGCGTATGGGAGGCTGCAGAGTCCCGCATCGAGCTGCGCAAAGCCATCGAAGCGGAGATGGAAAAGCAGACTTATGACGGCCCGTCCGACGCTCCCCGCATGGTCAACCGCTTCTTGGCCAAGCCCACCGACGTCAACTGGGGCGGCAACGTCCACGGCGGCACCGCCATGGAATGGATTGATGAGGCGGGCGCTGCCTGCACCATGGAGTGGTCCGGCGAGCACACCGTCGCGGTCTATGCCGGCGGAATCCGCTTCTACCGGCCAATCCACATTGGAGATCTCATCGAGGTGGATGCCCGCATGATGCGCACGGATACCCGCTCGATGCAGATGTCCGTCCACGTGCGCTCAGGCAACCCGCGCGGCGGCCGCGAAAAACTGGAGACCGCCATCCACGCCACCGTCTCCTACATGGCGATGGACGCTGACTGGCAGCCGCTAGCTGCCCGCCAATTCACTCCCCGCACCGAGGAAGACAAGCGCCTCTGGGAGCACGCCGGCATCCTTCGCGGACTGCGCGGCAAATACTCCCCGAAGCCACTGGTGGTGGCACCAAAGCACCAGCACGTGGATTAACAAAAGGATGAGCCCGAGGCTCATCCACTGGGCCGCGCCTACTGTAGAGGCTCAACCCGGCACGCCACGTGGAGGGAGCTTGGGTCCTTGGCCTTGCGCAAGGTGACGGTGCGGGCTTCACCACCGCTGTCCGTGGTGCCGCCGGGCGCTACGTAAACTCCCGTGGTCGCCGGAAGGATGACGGGCTTGTAGAAGTCCGCGCTGATGCGCACAGCACCGGGGAGGGTGCCGTCGAGCACCGACAGCATGCGAGCGTGCGTGTACATGCCGTGCGCGATGGGCGCGGGGAATCCGAAGAGTTTGGCACCCACCGCAGACACGTGAATGGGGTTCTTATCCCCCGATGCCGCGGCATAGACGCGGGTACTTTCGGGGCTAAAGCGCAGCGTTGCCGCAGGCGTTCCCGCCTCATCGCCGGGGAAGTCGAGGAAGCGCTCAGCCTCCGGACGTGTTCTCACTTGTCGCGGGGTGTCCTTGGTGAACTTCGCCCCCTGGCCTAGGAAGACTGATGTCTGGCGCCAGATCTCCTCGCCGCCAACGCTGTACGTGGTCACCATATCGATGACCAACCCTTTGCGGTGCGGGCGCAGGTTTTCCGCGTGCACGGCGATGTCACAGCGCTCGTCGACGCGCAGCGGGCGTTTCTGCTCGATGCGGTTGGACAGATGCACCACGCCCACGGCTGGGAACGGAAAGTCCGGTGCTGCCATGACCTTGATGGCAAGCGGGAAGGCCAGCGCGTAGAGATAGGTAGCGGGCAGCTCGTTACTCAGACGCAGGCCCGTGGCCTGGCAGTAGCGAGCCAGGTGCTCGGTGTCGACGCCTACGCTGTCGACGCGGTACGCGGTCTGCGGGTCCTCAACCTTGCGCTTGCCCGCCCCCAGCCCGGGGATGGGGACCGCACCCAGCATGAGGCTGCGGTACAGGGCGGGAAGGTCCGGAATCTCGTTGAGTGTGGTGACGTTCATTTAGGCTCCCATGAGGTTCTGACCGCAGACGCGGACGGTGTTGCCGCTCACCGCCGCGGAGGCCGGCGAGGCGAAGAAGGCGACGGTCTCCGCGACGTCGACAGGCAAACCGCCCTGTTGCAGTGAGTTCAGGCGGCGGCCGATCTCGCGCGGCCCGGTCGGCATCGCCGCGGTCATGGCGGTTTCAATAAAGCCCGGCGCCACGGCGTTGATGGTGGAGCCGTTCTCCGCCAACACTGAGCGCAAGGAATCAACGAGGCCAATGATGCCGGCCTTGGTTGTGGCGTAGTTGGTTTGGCCGCGGTTGCCGGAAATGCCAGCCATGGAGGACACACCAATCACAGCGGCACCCGGGGCGAGGGAACCGGATTCCAAGAGGCTTTCGGTAATGCGAACCGGCGCCAAGAGGTTAACGGCAAGAACAGAGTCCCACTGGCCTTCATTCATGTTGGCCAGCAGCTTGTCACGGGTAATTCCGGCGTTGTGGACGATGACGTCAATGGCTCGGCCGTGGCGCTCCTGCGCGTGCTGGGCAATCTTGTCTGCGGCTTGGGGGTCGGTGACGTCGAGAGGCAGCGCGGTGCCCTTGACCTTGTTCGCGGTCTTGGCCAAGTGCTCGCTGGCCTGCGGGACGTCGATGCAGATGACGCTCGCACCATCGCGCGCCAGCACCTCAGCAATGGTGGCGCCGATGCCACGGGCAGCACCGGTCACCACCGCCAGCCGCCCGTCGAGCGGCTGCTCCCAGTTCTGCGCTTCGCCATTGGCCGCCGGAGAATCGTGTCCCTGGGCACTGACGCGCACAACCTGCCCGTCCACGAAGGCCGACTTCCCAGACAGGAAGAAGCGGAGCGTGGACTCCACCTCTGCGGTGGCAGCGGGGTCTGCCCAGACCAAGTTCACGGTGCCGCCCTTGCGCATTTCCTTGGCCAGGGAACGGGTGAACCCTTCGAGTGCGCGGGCGGCAATGCGGGCGTCGATAGTGTCCGCAGCTTCCGGGGTGGTACCGATGACCACCAAGCGCGCGCACGGCAGAAGGTTGCGCATCTGCGGGTTGAAGAAGTCATAGAGCTCACGCAGCTGCTCTGGGGTCTCCAGGCCGGTGGCGTCGAAGACGAGGGCGGCCCGCTTCGCCTCCGCGGAAGCATTGATGACCTGGTAGTCCACGGCTAGCTGAGAACTCAGAAACTCAGCGATGCGCCCCTGGCCGCCAATGACGATGGGGCCATCGAGCGCTGGTTCCCCAGCCTTGTGGCGGCGCAGGGGATGACCTTGGGGTACTCCTGCTTTGGCGGCGAGCGGTGAGTTGATGAGCTTCTCAGCAATTGTGACGTTCGGCATAGGCTGGCATGTTCCTTTCTCGATTCTTCACAACCTTGCGAGCTTTGTTGAGCTGGTTGCAAGGTTAGTTAATTGAGTGATAGAACTAACAATATCACTTTAGTTGTGACGCGAAACGAACAGCCGGGTTGCTACCCCCCTCCCGCTGGGATGATTCGCACGAGACCACTCGCGAAGGAGCTTTTTAATGACCAACCCCCCGCACCGCGTAGCCATCCTGGGTGGCAACCGCATCCCATTTGCTCGTTCCAATAAGCAGTACGCCCACGCGTCCAACCAAGACATGCTCACCAGTGCGCTGGATGGACTCGTCGCACGCTACGGGCTTCACGACGAACGTCTCGGCCTCGTCGCCGCCGGCGCTGTGCTCAAGCACTCCCGCGATTTCAACCTCACCCGCGAGGTCGTTCTAGGCTCCGCCCTCGACTCCACGACCCCCGCCATCGATGTACAACAGGCCTGCTGCACTTCTCTTGCGGCAGCTATCCACGTCGGTGATGCCATTGCCCAAGGCCGAATCTCCACCGGCATCGCGGGCGGAACGGACACCACCTCGGATGCCCCGCTGGCCGTCAATGACACGCTGCGCCGTACGCTGCTCAACCTCACCCGCGCCAAGACCGCTGCGCAGCGCGCCCAGCTCATCGGCTCTATCCGTCCCTCGCAGCTGGCCCCGGAACAGCCGCAGAACGGTGAGCCGCGCACCGGACTCTCCATGGGTGATCACGCCGCCATCACCGCCCGCGAATTGAACATCAGCCGCGAGGCCCAGGATGAGTTGGCGCTCGCCTCCCACCAGAACCTCCACAAGGCTTGGGAGGAGGGCTTCTTTGATGACCTCACTACGGGCTTCCTCGGCGTCAACCGCGATACCAACCTGCGCCCGGATTCCTCCCTGGAGTCCTTGGCCAAGCTCAAGCCGGTCTTCGGCAAGCGCGATGCCGAGCAACACGGCACGCAGGCCACGATGACCGCAGGCAATTCCACGCCGCTGACCGACGGCGCCTCCGTCGCCCTCCTCAGCTCCGAGGAATGGGCGGCCGAGCACAACATCGAGCCCCGCGCCTTCCTCGTGGACTCAGAGACCGCGGCCGTCGACTTTGTCCACGGCCCCGACGGCCTACTCATGGCCCCCACCTACGCGGTTCCGCGCCTGCTCGAGCGCAACAACTTAAGCCTGCAAGATTTCGATTTCTACGAGGTCCACGAGGCCTTCGCCTCCCAGGTCTTGGCCACCTTGTCCGCATGGGAGGACGAGACCTACTGCCGCGAACGCCTCGGATTGCAGTCCGCACTAGGCCCCATCGACCGCACCAAACTCAACGTCAAGGGCTCCTCCCTGGCCGCCGGCCACCCCTTCGCCGCCACCGGCACCCGAATCCTCGCCACCACCGCCAAGATTCTCGAAGAAAACGGCGGCGGACGGGCCCTCATTTCCATCTGCGCCGCCGGCGGCCAAGGCGTCGCAGCCATCGTCGAACGTTAAGAAAAGCCTCCCAGAAAGGACCACTCATGCCACTGACCAAGTCTTCCGCTGACAAAAAGTCCATCTCCCCGGAGCTCAACAACCAGGCCTCCACCGACGCCCCCAAGGCCGAAGCCCGCAGCCCACACCGCCTGCCGACCACCCCGAAGCCTGCTGTTGCCACCGAACTTGCCGCGCTTCTCGACGGCCCCCACGCCGCCTTCCGCCAGGAGCTGCGCACCTTCCTCAACGATCCTTCGCTCTTCCCGAACCCGGATCTGCCCATGGCGGAGCAGCGCCAACACACCTTTGAGAACCTCTCCAAGGTTCGTGACTTCGGCGGATTCAACCACGGCCTGCGCCGCGCGCACGGCGGTGCCGGCAAGCCAAATCTCTCCACCTTCACCCTCGAAGGCTTGGCGTGGGTCGACGGTTCGCTGGCGATTAAGTCCGGTGTGCAATGGGGCCTGTGGGGTGGAGCGCTGGATCAGCTAGGCACCGAGCGCCACCTCGAGTGGGTTGAGAAGGCCGCCAGCCTGGAGTTGCCGGGCTGTTTCGCCATGACTGAGCGCGGCCATGGTTCCGATGTGCAATCCCTCGAGACCACCGCCACCTTCGACCCGGAGACCGATGAGTTCATCATCAACACCCCCTCCGATTCCGCGGTGAAGAACTACATCGGTAACGCCGCCAAGGATGGCCGCGCCGCAGTCGTCTTCACCCAGCTCATCACCCCGGATAGCGACGGCCGCTCCCACGGCGTCCACGCCATCATCGTCCCCATCCGCGACGAGGAAGGCAACGAACTGCCGGGCGTTGCCTTGGGCGATCATGGCCACAAGGGTGGTTTGGTAGGCGTCGATAATGGCACCCTGCGCTTCGACAACGTCCGCGTGCCGCGCGAGAACCTACTCAACCGCTTCGCCGATGTGGACGAGAAGGGCAAGTACTCCTCCCCCATCGAGTCCAAGAATGCTCGCTTCTTCACCATGCTGGGCACTCTCATCCGCGGCCGCATCGGCGTATCCGGCGCAGCGGGCGCCGCCACCGAGGCATCCCTGGACATTGCGATTCGCTACGCCAACCGCCGCCGTCAGTTCGAGGGCGCGACCGGCGCCGAGAAGCGCCTCATTGAGCACCGCCAGCACCGCCGCCGCCTGCTCATTCCGCTGGCCCGTACATACGCGCTGCACCTGCTCTACAACCAAATTCTGGAGCGCTACCAGGAGCAAACCGATCAGCACGAGGCTGGCACCTGGTCTGTGACGGAGCCGACCGAAGAGCAGAAGTTTGCCTCCCGTGAGATGGAATCCCTGGCAGCTGCCATCAAATCCGCGCAGACCCAGCACGCCACCCGCACTATCCAAGAGTGCCGCGAGGCCTGCGGTGGCGCCGGCTACATGTCCGAGAACCGCCTGACCACCTACCGCGCCGATTCCGATGTCTTCGCTACCTTCGAGGGCGATAACACTGTGCTCATTCAGATGGTGGGCAAGAACCTGCTCACCGCCTATGGTCGCGCGATGAATGACATGAGCCCGTGGGACACCGTGAAGTACGCGGCTACCACCGCCACCGATGTGGTTCGCCGCCGCTACGGGTTCACTACTCGCCTGCAAGGCCTGGTGGACCGCGTGAATCCTTCAGAGGCCTCGCTTTTCGACGCCACCTACCAGGCCAAGCTGATCGACGATCGCGCCCAGTCCATCCTCTTCTCCCTCGTGCGCCGCATCCAGCCGGCTCGCAAGGCCGATAAGGTGCAGGCCGCCGCCATCGTGGATCAGTGCCAGGATCACCTCATCGCCGCCGGCTGGGCCCGCGTGGATACCTTGTTGGTCCAGGCCATGATTGAGGCAGAAGAGCGCCTTGAGGAAGGTTCGCTGGCACGCCAGGTCTTCGAGCAGCTGCGCCACCTCTTCGTCTTCGACACCTTGGTTCAGCACGCGGGCTGGTACCAGGAGCACAACCTGATTCCGGCCGGCCGCATGAAGGCCGCCCGCGCTGCTATCAACGACCTCGTCGATTCGCTCGCACCATGGTCCGTCGTTCTCGTGGATGCCTTCGGCGTTCCGCCTGAGGTACACAACATCCCGATGCTCACCGAGGCCGGTGTGGATCCGCTCCACGTCTAGTCACGCCACGCATCTCGAGGTCACCTCCGCCATCTGGCGGGGTGCCCTCCCTGCTTTTCAGTCACGCGCAGTATCACGCATTTACCATCCACAAGCATGACTACATCACACGCCATGTTCTCCAGTTCCTTCCCGCCCTCCGATGACCTCTTGGTCTCCGGTACCCTCCGCAACGACATCTCGCTTCATCTGTGCCACGGCCACTCACGCCGGGACATTCACAACGACTTCTTCGAGCTTCTCGACGATCCCTCCGAGTGGACCCGCACCCGCAAGGATCCGTTCCCAGAAGATTTCGACGCCATCATCGACGAGGTCGCCGCCGAATACGCTCAGAAGGTCACCGAAAAATCCGCTGACGCCCAGCGCCTCGACGCCCTCCGTGATGAGCTGCAACAGCGCAACCTAGCTTTCAGTTTTGACGAGGGCTGGGACGCCTCCGAAGGAGCAGAGTACGGCGCTGAACAGGCAGAAGACGAGGGTGCTGCAGGCTATGTTTATTGCCACGTGCAGGACGTCGACCGGCTAATCCACACCGGAGACCTCTTCTTCGGCTTCGGCACCATGAAAACCGACGATGAACTCAGCACGGCCGCAGCCGTGGGCGAAAAACTCGTCGAGGCGCTGCGTGCTGTTGGCTTTGCTCCCGATTGGGACGGCAACCCCAATGCGCGTGTACTCTGCCAGGGCCTCGTCGTCGAGTATCCCCTCGCCGAAGATCTCACCGATGCCGAGTAAATAGCCCCACAACGCTAGCCCTGTATAGGGCTAGCCCGCCACAACCATCCAGATGGCTACCATGTGCACCACCGCCGCGGCGATCGTCGCGGTGTGGAAGTGTTCGTGGTAGCCATACCAGCGCGCATTACGCCCCGGCCACTTGAAGCCGTACATCAACGCACCCAGCGAGTACACCACCCCACCTGCGAACAGCAGCCACACTACAGCCGGCCCCGCGGACTGCCACAGGTTTGGCAGCAGCGGCAGAATGAGCCAGCCCAGGACGAGGTAGACCACCACATCCAACCACCGCGGATGATTGATCCACACCAAATTCAAGACCACGCCCATGATGGCGCCCACCCACGCCGCAGTTAGCATCCATAGCGCCTGCGTCGGCTCCAGCACGATGGCGCACAGCGGCGTGTACGTCGCCGCGATAAACACAGAAATCGTCGCGTGGTCAGCACGCCGCCACCATTGCACCGCGCGCAACGATACCCACGGCCAGCGGTGGTACAGGGCTGAGACCGTAAAGAGCCCCACCACTCCCACGCCGTAGACCGTCACCGCGAGACCCTGCCACCACGGCAGCGTCATCCACCCAAAGGTAATCAAAACCGTCGATGCAATCAGGGAGGCAATGGCCGCAAATAAGTGGCCCCAGCCGCGCGTCAGTGGACGCGGACCACGATCCGCCATCCAATACGTGCGCTGGATGAGCTGCTCAATCGTGCTGTTTTCCTGCACGGAGCCTTCTTCAACTGGAAATTCTTGCGGGGACGATTTCTGAGCACTGGGTGCGTTCATAGTGGGGGCCTTGCCTTGCCTGAGATGCGGGTCATGCGTATAACGCATTCACTCCCAAAACTTACGTACCCGTAACTATACGGACGAGCATTGTGGCAGACAAGGGTGGAGCGAGAGTTTTCACTAGGTTTTCTTCCAATATTTGCAGTTCGAGGGCGCTGGACACGTAAACTACCCACATTATGCTTTCCTTTGTCTCACGCTCTCGCCGCACCGCGGCGCTGTTCGCAGCTGCCATGGTGGCGCTGGGGGCAGCGTCGGCAGGCGCCGGCTCCGCTTCCGCACAGTCCAGCACCATCGGCGAGGTTTCCTCGCGCGTGACCAACCCGCAGCCCTGGCTCGGTGACAAGGCCTTCATTACCTCAAAGCGCCACATGGGTGGCAACCACTGGGTGGTAGACGTGTGGTCCCCGGCCAATCGTGCGGTGATTTCTAATAACGTCCTACTCCCCGAGGGCGATAAGCCGCGCCCATCCTTCTACCTGTTGCCCGGTGTAGAGGGCGGCCAGGCGGGCATGAACTGGATGACCCACTCTGATATCCGTAATTGGGCCGTGGGCAAGAACGTCAACGTCGTTATGCCGCTCGGCGGCGCCTATTCCCTCTACACCGATTGGAATGCCGAGGATCCCATCCTGGGAGTCAACAAGTGGAACACCTATATGACCGCTGAGTTGCCCCCGCTGATCGACGCCGAATTCCACGGCACCGGCCGCGATGCCATCGGCGGCATTTCTTCCACGGGCGGCGCCGCACTCGACATCGCCGGCCACGCCCCACAGCGTTACAAAGCAGCGGCCTCCTACTCCGGCTGCCCGGTGCGCTCCGGTGCGATTGGCTTCCCCACCTCCACCGCGATGATCGCCTATGGCGGCGGTTCCTCCTTCAATGCGTGGGGCCTGCCGGGCTCCCCGCAGTGGTTCGAGCACGACCCCAACGCCAACCCTGGGCGCCTGCGCGACGTCGAGGTCTTCGTGGGCTCGGCCTCCGGCACCCCGGGTCCCATCGATGGGACCAATAACCCCGGCCAATGGCTCGGACCCCGCGCGGTAGAGACGGTTGCTAACCAGTGCTCAGAGGAATTCACCCGCAACGCCCGCAGTGCCGGGGTGCGAGTGAACCGTTACTTCAGCCCCCAGGGCTCGCACACTTTCAACCTCTTCTCCCACCAGATGAAGCTGAGCTGGGACCAGACCATCGCCCGCACCATCGGCGCTTAATTGGTTGGTTCCTAGGAGGTTGCCGCCTCACGGCGGGCGGGGCCGGCCCCTCGCTCCTACCTTCGGCATTTCCTAATAGCTCCCTTGCCTCCCCACACGATGAAGGTCTAAACTCAAGGCGAAAGGTTCCGCCCCACTGAAAGAGCCCCTGAAGGCTTTCCGGCTTACGCCGGTAGGTGGGGCGGTCGCTTATTTTCGGACCGGGCCACTCCAGTAATAGGTCTTTCCCGCCGAAAACATATTGAATTGATCCCAATTGTGCCGCTGCGAAAGTGCTTGAACGTACTGTCCCTTGCCTCGTTCCATTTTCTGAAACCAGGACCAAGAAAAGTAGTCAGCAATCTGACCGTTCAAATCCTGTTTTACTGGATGAAAGAGCACACGGAACTTTAGCTGTAGACCTTTCAACAGAGGCTTTATCCTCTTTTCAAATGCCGATCTTTCCTTGCCAGTAAGAACCGAGTCGAAAATTAAAATTACGTCGCTTACCTCTGAGTCTCCCCACACCGCATTAATCCACTTCCCCATTGCACCTGCAAAGAGCCCTAAAAGCTGCGGTGGAGACTGGTAAGTCGGATGCGTCATTCGCTTATCCACCCAGATCGTGTGGACACGGCACCGATCAAGCTCATTAATTCGGTCTATTACCCGCTTTCGCGTTCCCTTCGAATTTTCTGTTGCATGAAACTCAAGGTCTTTACTCCCCGCTGCCATAAGTTCATACTTCAGCGCTTGCAGTCCTATCGCAGTGCCTGCTGGATCGAAAGTGCAAAATGCTGTGATTAGGAAGTGCGTGGAGGCTTTTACACCAAACTGCATATCCCCCGACTCATCGAGAAAAACATACAAAGTTCTTTTTCTCTTCACGTCTTCCATCTCTGTTCCCCGGCCCCCGTACGCAGCTATTACTAATAGTCTACAACGCTGACTGGAGCAATTAGACAGTGCGGGCAGGGCCTCGCCTTGGCGAGAACCCTGCCCGGTTGCAGTTCTGTGCGTGAGGTCTACTCCACGACGGAGTTGGCGCCCACCGCGTGGCCGAAGAGGTCCGGCAGGGTTGCTGCCCAGGCCTCACGAAGCTCGGAGACAGCAATGGACTCGCCGCCGAGCTCAAACTCGCCGTTATCGGTGGTCTGGCCGATGACGACGGCCGGCACACCGCACTCCTCAGCGCGGTGCAGCAGCATGTCGACGCGGTCAGCGGTCGTTGCCACGAGCACGCGGGAGGCGGACTCGGAGAAGGCAGCCACGAAGGCGTCCTCGTGGACCTTGGACAGATCCAGGTTCAGGCCCACGCCGCTGCGCTTGGCCATCTCGAATGCGGTGACGGCGAGGCCGCCTTCGGAGATATCGTGGGCAGCGGTCAGGCCTTCGTTGCCCACGAAGAAATCAGCGAGGCGCTGCTCATTAGCCAGGTCGACCTGCGGCGGCAAGCCGTTGAGACCGTTCTTTGCCTCACTGCCCTGCTCGTGGGCGCTCACCTGCTGCCAGATGGAACCGCCGAACTCATCCTTAGTCTCACCCAGCAGCACGAGAACCTCCGGCTCCTCCACGAGGCCGAGCTCGTTGCCAATGGACGCGTGGACGTCATCGATGACACCCAGGACGCCCACGACGGGCGTCGGCAAGATCGGCTCCTCGCCGGTCTGGTTGTAGAAGGAGACGTTGCCGCCGGAGACGGGGATGCCGAGTTCCACGGCGCCGTCGGCAAGCCCGTGCACGGACTCGCGGAACTGCCACATGACGTCCGGGTTTTCCGGGGAGCCATAGTTGAGGCAGTTGGTGATGGCGACCGGGCGGGCGCCGGTGACGGCGACGTTGCGGTAGGCCTCCGCCAGAGCCAGGCGTGCGCCCATGTTCGGGTCCAGCTTGGTGTAGCGGCCAGACGCGTCAGCCGACACCGCGATACCGCGGCCGGTCTCCTCATCAATGCGCAGAACACCAGCGTTCGCGTGGTGGGACTGCACGGTGTTGCCGCGCACGTAGCGGTCATACTGCTCAGTGATGAAATCACGTGAACACAGTGCCGGGGAGGCCACGAGCTTCTTGAGCGCCACAGTGATGTCCTGCTTCTCGACGCCCTCGAATTCCTGCAGCGCATCCTGCCACTCCGGGCGTGCGTACGGGCGGTCGTACACCGGGCCCTCGTTGGCGATGGTGTGTGCCGGGGCATCGACGACGACCTCGCCCTGGTGGCGAATGATGAGGTGCTTGCCGGTGGTGACCTCACCGATCTCGGCGCAGGTGACGTCCCAGTGCGCGCAGATCTCCTTGAACCTCTCCACGTTCTCCGGGGTCACCACGGCGCACATGCGCTCCTGGGACTCGGATGCGAGGATCTCTGCGGCGGTCATGTTCTTCGCACGCAGCGGGACGTTGTCCAGGTTGATCTCCATGCCGCCGTCGCCGGACGCAGCCAGCTCGGAGGTGGCGCAGGCCAAGCCCGCACCGCCCAAATCCTGGATGCCCACCACGATGCCGGACTTGTACAGCTCCAGGCAGCACTCGATGAGAACCTTCTCCGCGAACGGGTCACCCACCTGGACGGCCGGCAGCTTGCGCTCCGCGCCATCCTCGAAGGTGTCAGACGCCAGCACGGACACGCCACCGATGCCGTCGAGGCCGGTGCGCGAGCCAAAGAGCATCACCTTGTTTCCGGTACCAGAAGCGAAGGCCAGCTTGAGGTCCTCGACCTTCAGCGTGCCCACGCACAGCGCGTTGACCAGCGGGTTACCAGCATAAGATTCATCAAAAACGGTTTCGCCGCCAATGTTGGGCAAGCCCAAGCAGTTGCCGTAGTGCGAAATGCCGTCGACAACACCGGGCAGAACGCGCTTGGTGTCGGGCGCATCAGCCGGGCCGAAGCGCAGCTGATCCATCACGGCAATCGGGCGCGCGCCCATCGCCATGATGTCGCGGACGATGCCGCCCACGCCCGTCGCGGCACCCTGATGCGGCTCCACGTAGGAGGGGTGGTTGTGGCTTTCCACGCGGAAGGTCACGGCGTTGCCGTCTCCGATGTCCACCACGCCGGCGTTCTCACCAATGCCGGCGAGGATCTTGGAGCCCATCTCCTCCGTCATGGTCTCGCCAAAGTAGCGCAGGTGCGCCTTAGAGGACTTATAAGAACAGTGCTCCGACCACATCACCGAGTACATCGTCAGCTCGGCATCGGTCGGGCGGCGACCCAGGATCTCGCGGATGTGCGCGTATTCGTCATCCTTCAGGCCCAATTCGCGGTAGGGCTGGTCCAGTTCAGGCTGCGCTGATGCCTGCTCGACGGTGTCGTTGTGTACGGTCATTGTTTCTCCTTTAACCGTCGGCGCGGGTTAAGCGACGACCTTGAGGGCGGACACAAACAAACCCAGACCGTCGGTGGACGGGCCGGTGAGAAGATCGATGGCATGCTCTGGGTGCGGCATCAGCCCCACCACGTTGCCGGCCTCGTTGGTGATGCCGGCAATGCCATTGATGGAGCCGTTGAAGTTATCGGTATAGCGGAAGACCACGCGGCCCTCGCCCTCCAAGCGCTCCACGGTCTCCGCATCCGCCTGGAAACGGCCTTCACCGTGCTTCGCCGGGATGAGGATGCGCTGCCCCTGCTCAAACTCGCTGGTCCAGGAGGTCTGTGCGTTCTCCACCTCGAGGTAGGTATCCACGCAGTGGAAATGCAGGCCCTGGTTGCGGGTCAGGGCGCCGGGCAACAAGCCAGCTTCCGTCAGAATCTGGAAGCCGTTGCAGATACCGAGCACCGGCATGCCCTTGTTAGCGGCATCGACGACCGCGCGCATCACCGGGGCGAGCGCCGAAATCGCGCCGGAGCGCAGGTAGTCACCGTAGGAAAAACCGCCGGGAACCACGACGGCATCGACGCCGCGTAGGTCCTCGTCCGCATGCCACAGGGACACGACTTCGGCGCCGGCGGTGCGGGCGGCGCGGGCCGCGTCGACGTCGTCAAGCGTGCCGGGGAAGGTAATAACGCCGATCTTCATTACTGGATGACCTCGTAGTCCTCGATCACGGTGTTGGCCAGCAGGGTGGAAGCAACCTTCTCCAGCTCCTCGGTGCTGACCGAATCATCGACTTCAATTTCAAAGCGCTTGCCCTGGCGCACGTCGCTGACACCAGCAACCCCCAGGCGGCCCAGCGCGCGAACAACGG
Organism: Corynebacterium sp. HMSC056E09; assembly: GCF_001813425.1. NCBI lineage: Bacteria > Bacillati > Actinomycetota > Actinomycetes > Mycobacteriales > Corynebacteriaceae > Corynebacterium > Corynebacterium sp. HMSC056E09. Next base: position 4,513 of record NZ_KV812508.1, on the reverse strand, counting down.
CCTGACCTTGCGGGTCCAAAATCTCGGCCTTGGGCATGACATTGACAACTACACGAGCCATGAAAATTTTTGCCTTACTGTGCGTGAGTATAGGTGCCCCGCCAGTCTATCCCGCCGGCAAGGAAGATTCGGAATCTTTGGGGGTGATGAATTCAAACCAAACGGCTGAAGAATTCTTGGGGAATCCCACCTTAACCCCCAGCTCACCTAGTGCGCTCCGGTATCACTCGGTGCGAAACCCGGGTAGAACGAGATGCATTGTCCTGTTCTCACCTATCCAAGGAACCTCTCATGCATCTCACACGCATTGGCTCACTCGCCATCGCTGCTCTTGTCTCTACCTGCATCGTCGCACCTCAGGCCGGTGCGGCAGCGGACGGCTCCAACGCCGTTATCTCTGAGGTCTACGGTGGCGGTGGCAACAAGGGGGCGGCGTTTACTAACGATTTCATCGAGCTTTATAACCCCACCTCCGCTGACCTCGACCTCACTGGCTGGTCCGTGGAGTACCTATCCGCTTCTGGCAACTCAGGCGGAAAGCACGAGCTATCCGGCTCCCTCCCGGCTGGGGGATACTTCCTCATCCAGGAAGGTGGCGGCGACACCGGGGAGCCGCTCCCTTCCCCTGATGCAGAGGGGAACCTGAACCTGTCCGGCTCCAAAGGCTCGGTCAAGCTTTACGACGCCTCCGGGGCCGAGGTGGACATCGTGGGGTACGGGGAGGCGTCGATAAGCGAGGGCTCCCCCGCCCAGGCACTGGACAACTCCACCTCCGCGCAGCGCGACGCCGAGGGCTCCGACACCGACGACAATGCCGCAGACTTCAGCGCTGCAGCGCCGACGCCGAAGTCTGCCGGCCGCGCAAATGTGTCGGACCCAGACCCCACCCCAGCCGAGCCGGGTTCCGCCGTCACCATCCCGGAGATCCAGGGCACTGGCGCGGAGTCCCCGCTCAAGGGCCAGAACGTCACCACCCAAGGTGTGGTTACCGCGGTGTGGCAGGGTGAGAAGTCCCTCAACGGCTTCACCATCCAGACCCCGGGCACGGGCCAGACCGCGCCGACCGAGGCCTCCGAGGCCGTCTTCGTCTACACCGGTGGCACCGGCTTCTACCCGGCCATCGGGGATTCCGTCGAGGTCACCGGCACCGTTGATGAGTACTTTGGGCAGACCCAGATTGCCCTGAGCGCCGGCTCCACGCTTGACGACGCCCTCCCCGCCGTCACCCCGCTCGCCATCGATGCCCTTCCGGAAGGCGATGAGGAGCGGGAGAAGCTCGAGTCCATGCTGCTCAAGCCTGGCGTGCACACCGTGACCGACAATTACGGTCTCAACCGCTACGGCGAGCTCGGCTTGGCTCCAGGCACCGAGGCTCTGCGTCAGCCCACCGACATCGTCTCCCCGGGCAGCCAGGAACAAAAGGACATGGAAGCCGCTAACGCGGCAAAGTACGTCATTTTGGACGACGGCTCCACCCGCGACTTCTCCCGTGATGGCGCCTCGACGAAGCTGCCCTACATCATGCAGAACGGCTCGGAGGTCAAGACCATCCGCACCACCAACCAGGTAGAGTTCGCGGACTCCGGCGTCATCCTGGGCTACGGTCACGAGCAGTGGCGCTTCCAACCCACCGCGATGATTACCGGTGACTCTGCCGCCGCGGACCTGCCGATTACGTGGGACCCGGCCCGTCCGGAGGCCCCGCAGGTGGACGGCGATTACACCGTGGCGGCGTTTAACGTGCTCAACTTCTTCATCAACTTGGGCGAGGACAACGGCGCGAAGGCGTATAAGGACCGTTTTGGCAACGGCGTGGGCTCCGATAGCGGGACCTTCCGCGGTGCGTGGTCCGAGTCCGCGTTCAATGACCAGAAGGGCAAGATCCTCACCGCGCTGGAGGGCCTTGATGCCGATGTCATTGGCCTGTCTGAGATCGAGAACGCCGCGAATACCGTGGGGGGCTCCTACGATGACGCCGTGAAGTACCTCGTGGGTGAGCTCAACTCCCGCGCGGGTTCTGAGAAATGGGACTACGTCAAGGCCCCGGCGAACGCGTCAGCCGATACGGACGTCATCCGCACCGCGATCATCTACAAGAAGGACCGCGTTAAGCCGGTGGGTGAGGCCACCTTGCTTGAGGACGCCCGCTTCAAGGGCACCGCCCGCACCCCGCTCGCCGCGGAGTTCCAGCCTGTTTCCGATAGGTGCGCTGTTGAAGGTCCCGATTCCTTCGTGGTGGTGACCAACCATTTCAAATCCAAGGGATCGGTAGCGAACGGTGATGCCGATACCGGCGACGGCCAAGGCAACAACCCCAACGTGCGCAACGCCCACGCCCAGGCCGTCCTCGACGGGCTGGCCAAGCAACCGCAGTGGCAGAAGAAGGCCACCTTTGTCATGGGTGATTTGAACACCTACTCCAAGGAAGATGCCATCTCCGTCTTCCGCAACGCCGGCTACACCATCCCGGTGGAAGAGCTCAACGCGCAAGAGGACTGGCAGAACGTGGCCTCCTACCAGTTCTCCGGCCGCCTCGGCTCACTGGACCACATCCTGGCCAACGAGCACGTAGATGCTCAGGCCGCGCAGACCTGGAACATCAACTCCGATGAGCCCATCGCCATGGAATACTCCCGCCGCAACTACACCGGCGGCGATGTCTTTGAGGCCGATAACCCCTACCGCTCCTCCGACCACGACCCGGTCAAGGTGGGCTTTAACCTTGCGACGGTGAAACGTTCTGCGGACGAGCTCAAGGATTGCGAGACCTCCGAAGAGCCGGACCCGTCGGAGGAGCCAGATCCGGCTGAGGATGCCCGCAACATCGAGTCTGTCACCATTGATGACAACGGCCACCTCATCATCACCTATACCGACGGCGCCACTGAGGACGCTGGCAAGGTCGTCGGTGCCGATGGCAAAGACGGTGAAACGGGCCCCAAGGGTGACACCGGTAAGGACGGCGCCGATGGCAAAGATGGAGCTAACGGCGAGGACGGCGCTAAGGGACCGAAGGGAGATGAAGGCAAGCCAGGCAAAGACGGCGCTGATGGAAGCGAAGGCAAAGATGGCCGCGGTATTAAATCCGTGACTACCAACCACAAGGGTGAAGTCGTCGTTACCTACACCGACGGCAAGACCGTCAACCTCGGTGCCCTTGCCGGACCGAAGGGCGACCAAGGCGCACCGGGTCACGATGGCGAAGACGGCGCCCCAGGACGCAACGGCGAAGATGGAGAAGACGGCAACCACGGCACCGATGGCAAGGACGGCCGCGGCATCAAGTCCGTGACCACCGACGCCGCGGGAAACTTTGTTGTGAAGTACACCGACGGCACCTCCGAAACCGTCAAGGTAGCCAACAATCCTGCCACCCGTACCGGTTCTTCTGCCGGCGAGCGCTGCCTGCCGACCGCCCTCGGTCTCGCCATCCCCGCAGCCCTTGCCATTCCGCTGGCTTTCTTGGGGATTGCCAACACGCAGTTCAATATCCCAGGCTTCGAACCTGTCCGGAAGCAGATTGAGTCGATGACCCGCAACATCCCGCGCGAAGCTCAGTACGCTGCCGGTGGTCTCGGCCTGCTAGCTGTGCTTGGCATCATCGGCGCGGCCTGCGCCCCCGACCGAGTCTGAGTAAAGCGCTCTGCTGAGCGTATTAGTTCAGTCTCGTTAAGCCCCTCACCTGAGGGGTTTTCTCGTACCAGCCCCATTAACCAGGAA